>JAGBLM010000073.1 GCA_017635415.1 Succinivibrio sp.
CCTTGGACCCATAGCCGACAGGGTCACCCAGGATATGCTGATCATCGGTGCAAATCAGGATCACTTTATTGACTATCGTCTTATCGGCAGAGAAGTGAGTATGCTGACCAACGTAAAGAGCCTGACCTTCCGCCTTTTCACGGACAAGGAGGATGCCCAGAACCACTGCAACGTAGGCAACGGAAAAGCCGTACTTGACACGATCTGCCAATGGATAGAACAGATAGATGCAGAGAATGCCGCACGATGATGCTGCCTTTTGTCATCCTGCGATGACGCTGCCGAACTATTCTCCCCACATACAAAAAAACTCCCCGGACGTTACCGCCCGGGGAGCTGTTTGTTTAGCTTTACAGCTTACTTTCTCTTGGAGATAGCTGCTGCAAGACCTGCTGCTGCCATTACAACTGCAATAGCTGCAACGCCGGTGTTGCCGGTGTTGGTGGAAGTGGTAGCTGCTACGGGAGCAGGAGCTGCCTCTGCTGCGGGAGCTGCCTCAGCAACGGGAGCTGCTTCCTCAACGGGAGCCTCTTCAACTACTTCCTCAACCTCTTCAACTTCCTCAACGATCTCAACGTCCTCAACAACTTCCTCAGCTGCGGGAGCTGCAGTCTCTTCAACTGCTGCTGCAGTAGTCTCTTCTGCTGCTGCCTCAGTCTCAGCTGCGGTGGTCTCCTCAGCTGCTGCTGCTATGCCGAGAGGAAGAGCATTGCCCTTGCCGTCCTTGATAACGATGTTGTCGATGTAGAGAACTCTGTCAACATCAGCGTTAGCCCATACCATTACACCGAAGAAGGGGTTGGTGCCGGCTGCGCTGTACTTCTGGGAAGGAAGAAGGAACTTCTTGGTAGTTACAACAGGCTCAGAAGCTACATCAGGATCATAAGCCTCGATGGTGAAGTCACCGCCGTTAGCCCAGTCAGGGTTCTTCTGAGCGGAACCGCCCTGCATCTTCTCTCTGTCGAAACCGCCGGCAGAACCGATGGTACCGCCTGCCCAGCCGAGAGCCTCGCCTGCGTTCTTGGGAGCCATAGTGAGCTGAACGTCGATAGTGCCTATCTGAACAGCTGTATCTCTGGGCATGATGGAGTCAAGGTCAAACCAGATCTTGGGGATCTGATTCTTGGGGATATCCAGCTTGAGCTGCTTGGAGCCGTTGAAATCAACAACCTCGAGACCGCTGCTTACACAGTCAGAAGAGTCTGTGTTCAGGTAGATGAAGCTGGTGTCCCCATCCTCGAAGTCGATCTTGTCAGAACCGATAGCGGATGTTGCTGTGCTGAATACAGACACAGCGGAAGCTGCAATTGCAAGTGCGCCTGCAAGTGCAAGTGTCTTTTTGAGTTTCATTGTAATCTCCTCCTTGAATTTTCATAATTGTTTTTAGCTAAAAACAACTGTGCAACACTATAATATCACATACCCCACACAAATGCAAGTGTTTTTTGAAATTTTTTGCGATTTTCACAAAGTTTTTTTCGGAATTTATCCTAATTGTTCATATGGCATAAAAAGGGCATAACGCATTATGCCCGCAGACATTGATGATCTGCGGGCACCGGAGCGGGATCTTTCAGCCATTGAAGCCTTGGAGCCGGCTTTTTACCGATGTAACTTGCTATATGCAAGCATTTGTGTTAGAATTACTTTGTGAGT
Source organism: Succinivibrio sp. (assembly GCA_017635415.1). Lineage (GTDB taxonomy): Bacteria > Pseudomonadota > Gammaproteobacteria > Enterobacterales > Succinivibrionaceae > Succinivibrio. Next base: position 1,657 of record JAGBLM010000073.1, read on the forward strand.
GTCACCCACATAAGCGATTGGCGGTTCTATTCCCCCTCCGGAAACGGAGGTGAGGACAATGACAGTGTTAGAGGTAATAGCACTTCTTTCTCTGATAGGTCAGATAATAAATATCATGATCACGTTGTCTAATAAAAAGAAATAACCGCCTACCCTCGCAAAGTAACGGTTATTTCTTAACCCAAACTTGGAGGAGAACCGTTGATCGTGAGTGGCACTCCTTTGTTATTTTCATTATACAACGATTTTTGGCATTTGTCAAGAGGAACTTCTGAATGTGATGTGAGTTTTCCTGCCGGCAATTCTTTGAGAAAAAATCTCCCCGCACATAAGAACGGTACGCATAAAGAAGTTTTACGCCATAGTATTTCTGATGTAAGGTCAAAAGTACTATGGCGTTTTTTTGACAGTACAGAGATGATGTGCTATAATTGTTACTGACAAAAATCGGAATTTAGAGTAGCCTTTGTTACTGTGGAAGATAACGCAATGGCTTTCATGCGTGCCGATGTGAACGATGATTCCAAAACCGAGAAAAATGGAGAAAAGAACATTATGGACAATTTTGGATTAAACACCGTTTTCTCAAACGAAGATGTAAAAAAGCAGTATTTTCTGCGTTTTATAAAACAGCTTTCTGATTGGTACAGCAATGGAAAAACTCCTGAGCTTGCCAGTGAGGATATCCGTTTCTCACTGGAACTGCAAAAGCAGAAGCTCCAGTCACTTGGACTGGATATGCAGTTACAGATCCAGAAACAGGAAGGAAAAAGTAACGATTCTGCTCCACTTTCCTACGCCGACAACGTCTTTGTGAATTCCATCTGCGCCAAAAACAAACGTATCACCACAAGCATCCGTAATTCCCAGAAAGAGCTTTACAGCAGAACAGCAGACTGCATGATGACTGTTATCATGCAGAATTTGAAACAGGGCTGCGTTCCGGCACCGGACACTGCGATGTGCTGTCCGCACTGCGGTGCGCCGTCAACGCTTGGCAGACTTGAATCCGGATGTGAATTCTGCAATACTAAATTTCTGATGGATGAACTGTATCCGAAGATCATGTATTTCTTCATCAATGACCTCGGCGATGCCGACTTTGACCAGAAAAAACTCAAAAATCATATCGTACACTGCAGCATTTTCTTCCTGCTGTTGTCCATTGTAGGAATGATCGTCAGAATGGTCATCGGGGAATTGGACAGCAGAAGGCTCATAATAGAAATCTCAGGCTACATTGCCGGAAGCATTATAATGGGCGTGCTTTTCGGTGCGGGCATTTGGTTCATTGCAAATTCTTTCGGCTCCGTCAAACTGCTCGGCAAGCAAGCCCGTGGCTTGACGAAAGCGGGAAAATCCGTGATGTTCTGCCATAATATGCACAATCTCGATCCTACGTTTTCTGCCGAGTATTTCCTTGACAAATCCATATCCCTTTTGAAGCTCATTATTTTCAGCGAGAATCCGCAGGAACTGACTATCTGCCAGTGCAGTCATCCGCTCCCTGAAAAGCTCCGTGAAATCGTTGATATCCGCTGCCGGAATTCCGGCATAAACAATTACAGCATCCGGGACGGTGTCTGCAATGTTTCGGTCACATTTTATACCGACAGCCTTCACTACCGCAGCGGCAAAGTTCTCCCAAAATCCGACAAGATCCGCATGAGTCTGCGTAAGATAATCAAAAAGCCAACCAATCTGGGATTTTCTGTCACGGCAGTCACCTGCCCGTCTTGCGGTGCAAGCTTTGATGCAGAAAAAGCCAAAAACTGCACGTTCTGCGGCAATGCCTATCCGCTTGAGGAAAATGAGTGGGTAGTCACAGATATCAGAATTTGAACAGTTAGATCTGATAACAGAATCCATCCTATATGCTGTACGAATTCTGATTTAGCTTAGCAACATAAATATGCACAATGCCCCTGAGTGCTTTGTGATATAATCCCCTTAGAGTAGACACACGAAAAAACAAAAGCGTGTGAAAGCTGTAAGGGGGTTATTTTATGTCAAGAGGAAGTAAGCTAACAGATGAAGAACGCATAGCGGCAGTGCAAGAATACCTTGAAGGAAGAGGA
>JAGBLM010000074.1 GCA_017635415.1 Succinivibrio sp.
AAATACCTTGAGTCTCACAAGATAAATCTTGAGAAGTTTCAGAACACAGAGATTGAGGTGGATTTTAACGATTTTGTGAATCCAACTACTCTTCCTACCATGGATGAGAATGTACTGATGTGTCAGACCGGGTATCTGACACTTAAATCAGTTATCAGTTCCAATCGTGCCACTGTACTCTTAGGCTTTGCCAACCGGGAGGTATCCTCAGCCTTATCAAGACTTTTAAGTTATAGATTCTTTACAAGGCAGGTTGAGATTTATACCTACGATAATGTCAATCTGCTTGAAAACTGCAGTGCTGAGAAACTTATTGACCTTCTTAACAGTGTACTTGCCGCGGTGGTCTATGATAACTATCCAATCGACAGTGAAGCGGTACTAAGAGCACTGCTGCAGTTTTATTTTATGGGCAAAGGTGTTGAAGTCATAGCAGAGCAGCACAACAGCAAGGGCCGCTCTGACCTACTCATCAATCTTAAGAACCGTCGTATTGTCCTTGAACTTAAATTCTCAGCTGACGGCAAAAATAGTGAAGCTCTTTTAAAGGATGCGGTAAACCAGATAGAGGACAAAGAGTACGGCATAGAAAACCTAGGTAGTCGTGAACTTTTAAAGATTGCCTGTGTCTTCAACGGCGAAACGAAAGTCAGGAAGATAATCTCCTTTAAGACGGTATAGTGGAGCAAATAGGAAAGTACTCTTATTTTCTGTTGAACTGTTTACCGAATACTGTTTCTTGCAATTTAAACTGCTGTAAGCCAGAAATCTCAAAAAAAAACGCCAGCAAACAGAATCACTGGCGTATAAGGACGTAAGGAAACTAAAACTTTATTCAGACCATATGAGAGTTTATCTCCAAGAACTGCTCATATCTTTCACGCAGATAATCATGCTGTTCCTTATCAGGTTCAATAACACTCATTGGTTTTAACACCGCCTGATTAGCCTCAAGGAAATCCTTGAAGAAACCGGCACCGACGGCCGCACAGATGGCAGCAGCCTTGCACCCTGTCTGTTTTACAGTCGAGATCTCAACCGGCAGACCTGAAGCCGAGGCAAACATTTTCATCCATGGTTCTGACCTTGTTGGACCGCCGTTCATACGGATAGTTCTGATGGAAGGAGTAATCTTGAGTACCTTATCCTGATTGATGAGATGAGAGAAAACAATACCCTCATAGATGGCATTAACCACATCCTTCAAGGTATGAGCCCCCTGCAGTCCGTACAGAGAGGCATTAAGACCGACCTTGTAATTTGATCCGTAAAGATACGGCATATAGAACAGGGTTGTCTTCTTTCTTGCGCTCTGGATCTCATCAACCCAGGCATTGGCCTCTTCATAACTTACACCACGCAGAAGATTGGCGCGCCACCAGGCCAGATTAGATGCTGAGGTTGGCGATCCTTCATGGACAAAGAACTTGCCTGGAATACAGTAATTACCCCAGATGTAATGATGATCCTCTTTAGGAATTGAATCATGAATAGCTGTAGCAATGGTCCAGGTTCCTGCCGCTGCGGATAAGGCGGTTCCGTCAATAACCCCCGAGGCAATGGCTGCTGACACCACATCAAAGAAACCTCCGAATACCGGGGTTCCCTCTGCAAGTCCCAGTTCCTGCGCTGCTTTGGCAGTCACTGTTCCACACTGTTCTGCCGACTGGACCACCTTTGACAGTCTGTCCTCATACTCTTCAATGCCGAACATCTCAAGCAGACGTCTGTCGTAGGCACCTGTATTCTGGTTATACATATTGGAACCTGAGATATTTGTAACCTCAGCTCCTATTTCCCCGGTCATGCGGAAACGGATGTAATCGTGGACCATCAGCACGTGAGCACCCTTGTCATAACTTGCGCGCTCATGCTGTTTGAGCCAGGACAGAATCGCTACAGGATGTCCGGTCCAGATCTGTTGCATTCCGTAAGGGTATGCCTTATCTGCAGTACCGTCCTCAATCCATTTTTTCACAATATCAAGAGAACGGGTATCTGATGAATTGATACCGTTACGTACAGGATTACCGTCCTTATCGACAAGATAAAGTCCCTTACCGTGAGAAGAGAAGGAGACACCCTTGATATCAGAGGCTAAAATACCACTCTGATGAACCACACCGCGGCAGACCACACAGACTGAATTCCACAAAAGGTTCATATCCCTTTCGGCAAAGCCTTCCTGCGGACTTACATTTTCAGCAGCAGACTCGAATACTCCGACTTCATCACCACTTTCATTGTATAAACCAGCCTTGATTACCGTACCGCCGAGATCTATACCCAAAAAATAAGCCATATAAGTCTCCAAACCAAATTCTTTACTTCAGAAAAGCTGCCGCATCAGACTGCGGCAGCAAAGGAGGTGACAAATAACAATCAGCTACGGGCCTTCTTTTTCTCGGTACCAATATAGATGGCGATGAGAATGATTACACCCTGAATGACTTTCTGTACATAAGGGTTGACACCGACAAGGTTCAGACCGTTATTGAGAATACCAAGGAGAAGAGCACCTAAAAGGGTTCCGATGATAGTACCTTTACCACCGCTCATAGCAGCACCACCAAGAACGACTGCCGCAATGGCGTCAAGTTCGAAACCGACACCGGCATTCGGCTGACCTGACATCAGACGGGAGGTCAGAATCAGACCTGCCAGAGCTGAAGTGAAACCAGAGATTGTATAGATGAGGAACAGGATCCTGTTGGTCTTGATACCGGACAGTCTTGAGGCTTCCTCATTACCGCCGGTGGCATAGACATGACGACCGAAAGGTGTATAGGTCAGTACCACCCAGGTAATAAGGTACGCAAACAGCATAATGAAGATTGGAGTTTCAATACCAACGATGGTTCCACGACCGAAGAAGCCGAAAGCCTTGTCAAGACCGGAAATAGGATAACCGCCGGTGTAAATAAGCGCAAAACCACGGGCAATACCCATCATGGCCAAAGTAACGATAAACGGTGGCATCTTGCCGTAGGCAATCATCAGACCATTTAATGCACCAAGGAAGGTACCCAGGAACAGACCGATGAGAATTGCCGGAAACATGGCCATACCACCTGCCATCAGGCCGGCAGTCAGAGTTCCTGACAGGGCCATGACTGATCCTACACCAAGGTCGATACCGCCGTGCAGAATAGCGAAGGTCATACCGATGGCGATAATTGCATTGATGGAAACCTGACGACCGACATTGGTCAGGTTGTTTACTGTGAGGAAGTTATCCGACACAATGAACATAAAAATAAAAACAGCCAAGAATCCAAGCAAAGGATAAAAAATCTGATTCTTGCTCATTTTCTTTAGTAATGAGTCATTTAAAACTTCTTTTGCCATAATTAGTTTCCTGTAGCGTAACGCATAATGGTGGTAGAGTTGATGTCATCGCCCGTCAGATCTGCAACAATATTGCCTTCACGGAATACTTCAACACGATCACAGACACCAACAATTTCAGGTAATTCTGAGGAAATCATGATTACTGCCATTCCCTCATCAGTCAGACGACGCATAATCTCGTAGATTTCTGATTTGGCTCCAACGTCGATACCGCGGGTCGGCTCATCAAAGATGAGCACCTTACAGTCATTGTTCAGCCAGCGACCGATAACAACTTTCTGCTGGTTACCTCCTGACAGACTCATAACCGGTGTATCCGGGGTTGGAGTCTTGATTCTGACATCAGAGATAATCTTGTTGGCGGTAAGTCTCTCCTGAACTCCGTCAATAAACATACCGGCCTTCATCCATTTGGAGAAGTTGTTCATGGAGATATTATCCTTAACACTGAAAGGCAGAATCAGACCCTCGACCTTACGATTCTCAGGCAGCAGACCAATTCCCTTTTCCAAAGCTTCAGACGGTGAATTTAGTTTTTCCTTCCTACCATCAATGAAGACTTCCTTCTTATAGCATGGATCCGCTCCCATCATGGCTCTGGCCAGTTCGGTACGACCTGCACCAACAAGCCCGGAAAAGCCTAAAATCTCACCTGGATATAGTTTGAAACTGTTCGGTTTACTGTTTTTGGTCAGCTGCAGATCCTTAACCTCTAACACCGGAGCATTTCTCGTGATGGTGTGAGTCTTAACAGGATAAGTATTGGTCAGCTTACGACCAACCATCATTTCAACAAGTTCATCCGTATTGCAGTCTTTAATAGATCTTGAACCGATATACTGTCCGTCACGAAGAACAGAGATGTTATCGCAGATCTGGAAAATTTCCTCCAGATGATGCGAGATAAAAAACATGCCTACACCCTTTTCCTTAAGGGCTCTCATAATTCTGAAAAGACGCTCTGCCTCTTTTGGTGTCAGGGTGGCAGTCGGTTCATCAAGAACCAGAATACGCGCATTCAGCGACAGTGCTTTTGATATTTCGATAAACTGCTGATCTGCAACCGACAGTGTATTAACCGGGACATCAACATCAAAGTGGATATCAAGACTGTCCAGCAGTTTTTTGGTTTCAGCTTTCATGGTCTTATAGTCAATAAGACCGAACTTATTTTTTATTTCACGGTTTAAGAAAATATTTTCAACCGTATTCATATAAGGAATTAATGAAAATTCCTGGAAGATGATGCCGATACCCTTATTGATTGCGTCTTTGTAGTTTGAGAAAACCACCTTTTCACCATCAAGGAGGATCTCGCCCTCATCATTATTGTAAACGCCGCACATGATTTTCATCAGGGTTGATTTACCGGCGCCATTTTCACCTAGCAGCGCATGGATTTCGCCTTTTTCCAGCGATAATGAAATATTATCCAGAGCCTTAATGCCAGGGAAAGACTTACTTATTCCCCTTAACTCAAGCAGTTTAGGCATGATGTCTCCTGTTACAATAACGGCCGCCGGATTAGGCGGCCGTTTCTTTCCTAATTAACCTTGCAAACTATGAGGTTAAATTACCAAGCAAAGCCTTTTGCGTTTTCCTTGGTCAGGAGTTTGATATCAACAGGGATTGCTGAAGGAACATTGGCACCCCAGTACTTGGCCAGAGCGATACCCAGACCGATACGGACCTGGTCACGTGGGAACTGAGCTGAAGTAGCGATGAATGGAGTATTGCCCTTGACAATTGCCTCAACAGCCTCAGGATGTCCGTCAACAGAGGTCATCTTAACATCGCGCTTAGAATCCTCAATAGCGGTTAATGCACCTAAGCCGCCACCGTCATTAACAGAGAACAGACCCTTGAGGTTTGGATTGGCCTGTAAAATGTTCTCAGTTACAGTCAGGCACTCAGCACGGTCCTGCTTACCATTCTGTTTGGTAACAATCTTGATGCCAGGGAATTCCTTGGCAGCATCTTCGAAGCCGCGGACACGCTCAAGAATAGGCACTACAGGAATACCGTCGAGAATTGCAACTTCACCCTTACCGCCTAACTGTTCACAGAGGTACTTACCAGCCTGATAACCGGCATCGTAGTTCTTTGAACCAACGAAGGAATCAATTGGACCGTCAGCCTGAGCATCGATGGCAACAATTACCACACCAGCCTTGTGAGCGTCTTCTACAGCACTGACAATACCCTTAGAATCGGTTGGATTTAAGAGAAGAATGTCGATCTTCTTCTGAACCATATCCTCTACGTCACTCACCTGCTTTGAGATATTGTGCTGAGCGTCGGTGATTACAACCTCTTCTGCACCAATTGACTTGCAGGCAGTTTCAAATGCTTCCTTCATGGTTACGAAGTATGGGTTGTTCATTTCCTGGAATGACATACCAATCTTCAGTCCGGCGGCAGAAGCACTTGAGGTAGCTAAAACTGCAGCTGCAGTGGCCATTGCAAGCAGAGTGTGTTTAATTTTCATGAAAATCATCCTCATGTTGTTACTATAATTTATATGCGAGTTATCACGTTCAGACAATGATAACGTCAACATCGATAACTATAGTTTTTCACAAAAAAATAACGTGTGATCAATTTCACGAAAATTGTCATTTTAACTATATTTCTGCGAAAATGTGACAAATGGCGGAAAATTAACAATTCAATATCCTTTTGTTATAAAGCATATTTATTAAAAAAACTCAGTCAGTACAAGAGAATAGACCTCCTGAATCATTCTGTAACAGGAAAAGAAAATGTAGACGTCAACATTTTTTTGCGCATTAGACTACAATTTTCTTCGATTTAATGCTTAGATAAGAAAGGTAAAGTCAAAAATAAATTCTGTTTTCTGTTGATTGCAGAATAAGTTTTTAAAGCGTTTTTTTATTCCTGATAAGATTAATTATCTGTTTAAACAGAATGTTAGCATTTATCATTGCTCCGACAGACGAATCTGTCACCTTAATGATCAAAGTTATCTGCAGGACTGATAGCTGACATGTACATGTGCATCAGGAAATTATATCGAGGGTGATGTGACAAACGATAAGAAAAAAAATGCTACTATTGTTGATATAGCAAAAATAGCAAATGTCACGAATATTACGGTTTCAAGAGCCTTTACCAAGCCTGAAATGGTCAAGGAAGAGACCCGCAAGAAGATTTATGAGATTGCAAAACAGTTAAACTACTCTCCCAATGCCTTTGCCAGAAACCTTAAGGTAAGTCAGAGCAACATCATCGGTGTAGTCACCGACAGTACCTACAATCAGGTTTACGCTGAAGTGGTGAAGATGCTCTGTCTTGAGGCTGACAAGCGCGGTTTTACCGTGATGATGTTCGAGACCAACGGCAGTGTTGAAGCAGAGGAACGTGCTGTTGATGTCCTGCTCAGTTACAAGGCTTCAGGTATTGTGCTGTCGGTGATAACCGACAATGAAGCATACAGCCCTGCCTATATCAAGAAAATCAAGGCCACCAACACACCACTTGTCCTACTGGACCGTGATCTGAAACAGTTTGATCTGCCGGGAGTTTTCCTGAACAATCTGGAACTTGGCATCAAGGCCGGGCGTTATCTTCTCTCTAAGGATTACAATTCTATACTGATTTTCGGCGGACCTGAGGATTCAGTTATTACTCAGGATCGTATTTCCGGGATCAAGCGTCTTGTCACTCCCGATAAAACTCTGATTGATATCTGCTATACCCAGTACGGCTACGACAAAGCCAGACCGCTTATTCTGAAAAAACTCGAGAAGATTACGCACACTACTCTGCCTGAATGCATTGTCGGCATTAACGGACCGGTTTCGCTTGCCGCCATTGGTGCCTGCCGAACACTGGGCATCCACAAGGGTATGCAGTTCTTCTCCTTTGACGAGGTACCGTTCTCGGTTGATTTCGGCATCAAAATTCCATGTATTTACAACAATCCTAAAGAATGGGGTCAGAAAATATCTTCGCTGCTGTTCTCACTTATCGAGAATCATAATTCACTACTTTATTTCGATAGATCATATATTAACGGAAATCTGCGACTTTAAAAAACCAGTACGAACAGATAAAATTTCGAAAAATGTGCTCTTGGTCACTACCGGAGCAAATTTTTAAAACTATTATGTTGACGTCAACATTTTTAAAAGACCATAAGTGGTCAGGCAACATGAAGGAGATATTTATGAGCGATATTCCAGCCAAGATGAAGGCGGTCGTCAATCATGGTCCACACGATTACAGATTTGAGATGGTAGATACCCCTGTTCCAGGTCCTAACGAAGTTCTGATTAAGGTTAGCGCCTGCGGTATCTGCGCCGGTGACATCAAGTGTGAAGCAGGTGCAGCAATGTTCTGGGGCGAGAATCCTTGGGTAAAGGTTCCAGTAATTCCAGGTCACGAATTCTTCGGTAACGTTGTAGCCATGGGTCCTGGTGCTGAACAGCACTTTGGCGTCAAGATGGGCGACAGAATCTTAGCTGAGCAGATTCTCCCTTGCAACAAGTGCCGTTTCTGCAAGAGCGGTCAGTACTGGATGTGCCAGCCTCACGATATGTATGGCTATCAGAGCAAGATTGCTGACGGCGGTATGGCTGAATATATGCTGTTCCACCCTAATTCAAGAATTCACCATCTTCCAGATTCATTAAGTCTTGAAGACTGCGCAGCAGTTGAGCCGATGGCCTGCTCAATGCACACCGCTGAACGCGCTGACATTCAGTTTGAGGATGTTGTTGTAATCGCTGGTGCCGGTACCTTAGGTTTAGGTATTGTTCAGGCTGCCAAACTCAAGACTCCGAAACTCCTGATTGTTCTTGATACTATTGATGAACGTCTTGAACTGGCCAAGAAGTTTGGTGCCGACCTCGTCATCAATCCTATGAAGGAAGATGCCATCAAGAAGGTACTCGATCTTACCAATGGCTACGGCTGCGACGTCTACATTGAGGCTACCGGAAGCCCGGTAGGTGCTACACAGGGTCTGGAGATGACCAGAAAACTTGGTCGTTTCGTAGAAATGTCCGTATTCGGCAAGGAAGTTACCGCAGACTGGTCCATAATCGGTGACCGTAAGGAACTTGATATCCGCGGTGCCCACTTAGGACCATATGTCTATGAGACCGTTATCAATCTCATGGAACGTGGTCTGATGACTTCAAAGGGAATTGTAACCAACAAGTTCGACCTCGAGCACTGGAGAGAAGGTTTCGATGCTGCCCACAGCGGCAAGGAAATCAAGGTTCTGCTGGTACCGGACCTCAAGTAGTTAGTTAATTCTCCTATATCTTTATATAATTGAAGCATCTGTTGAAGACACTGTCTTTGGACAGATGCTTTTTTTCTAACTGCAGCCGTAGCTGCGTCAATATGAGAATAACGCAATGAGATTCACACACATCTTCACCCTCTCGGTTCTTTCTGCCACCATGATGGCAAATGCAGTTTTGGCAAAACAAACAGAAGCAGACGTCTACTACTACGACCTGTCTGATCAGTTTGTGGCAAACCTGGCAAACTGCATCAAGGCCGAATCCCTAAGAAAAGGCATTAAAGTCAAAGAGTTTAATGCTGCAGGAGATCAGCTGACACAGAGCACCCAGATGGAGGAAGATCCGAAAACCGGAGCCACTCTGCTTGTCAACCTTGTTGATCCTGCGCAGGCAGATCAGGTCGTGGAAAAGGCAAAAAAGAACAGCCAGCGAGTAATCTTTTTCAACCGTGAGCCTTCCTCTACCGTTCTTGAGAGTTACGATGACGCCTGGTATGTGGGAGCAGATCCAGTACAGGCCGGAGATTATCAGGCAGAACTGGTAATAGACTACATCAGAACACATCCTGAAATTGACCGCAACAAGGACGGCAAAATTTCAATAGTCTTTTTAAAGGGTGAAAAGAACCATCAGGAAACCGCCTCACGAACCCAGGCAGTCATACGCGAACTTGAACAGAACAAAATTGCCTATGAGATAACCTTCGAGAGTTATACCAACTGGTCGTTCAATCAGGGTTATGACTATATGGCCGCTCAGCTTACCCAGAAAGGAATCGATAAAACAGAACTGCTTATCGGCAACAACGATTCACTGATTTTAGGTGCCATACAGGCACTGGCTGACTACGGCTACAATCAGGGCAATCCGCAGAAAGTCATTCCGGCCTTCGGTATTGACGCAATTCCTGAAGCTCTGACCGCCATCACTGCCGGCAACATGAGCGGTACGGTATTAAACGATGCCTCTGCCATGGCCAAAGCTATTCTCGGCATTGCCGCTGCTGAAAGCAAAGATCCTGAAGAAATTGAAAAGAGCATCGGTTATTTCATCAGTGACGACCACAGAGTCCTGATCCCATACATCAAAGTCTCACACAGAGGAACAAAATGAAGGCTCATCCTTTAGGTTTATATGAAAAGGCGCTTCCTGCCTCTTTTTCTTTTGAAGAGCGTTTTAAAACCGCACAGGAATGTGGTTTTGACTATCTGGAAATCTCTGTAGACGAAAGTGACGAACGACTGAAACGACTGGACTGGACGGTGCGGCAGCGTAAGGATTTTGTGAACCTGAAACTCGATCTCGGAATGAGGGTACCATCAATGTGCTTATCAGCTCACCGCCGTTTCCCTTTTGGCAGTCACGATCCGGCAGTAAGACAGAAAGCTCGCGACATTATGTCAAAAGCAATTGATCTGGCCTCTGATATCGGTGTCAGAACAATTCAGCTGGCAGGCTACGATGTTTACTACGAGGATTCTGATGAATCGACCGTGGCAAACTATGCTGAAGGTATGCAGTGGAGTACTAGGCAGGCTGCGGCAGCTCAGGTTACCATTGCAACTGAAATCATGGATACGCCATTTCAGGGTACCATCAGTAAATGGAAGGTCTATGATGAACTCATCAAATCACCGTGGTTCTGCGTATATCCTGATGTAGGCAATCTGTCAGCATGGACCGGCGGCGATATTGAAAAAGAACTCAGCATCGGTATGGATAAAATCTCTGCCCTGCATTTAAAGGAAACCCTGTTCGTTAAACCGGACCGTAAGGGACAGTTCCGCGATCTGCAGTTCGGAGACGGAGATATGGACTTTAAAAAAGTCTTCTCCATCCTGAAGAAACTCAACTATCGTGGCTCATTTGTACTTGAAATGTGGGGTGATAAAGAGGCCGATCCTGTCGGCAATATCAGGCGAGCCATCAGTTTTATCAGAGATAAAATGGCGCAGGCTGATTTCTGACATCCATCTCTCCTGTCCTACTGAAATTTTAAGGTCAGAGAAAAATGTTTCTCTGACCTTAATTCATTCTTTTCCTTACACGCGCTTCCGTCCAACGCATATTAACTGGAGAGAACCATCCTGAACAATCACATTCCTGGCTCATCAGAAGTCACCCCTTAGTTTTTTTCAGTTATTAAAGCGATCTTAAACAACCTTAACCCATTCATCTGAAATATCAGCAATTCTGATGCTATGTTTTATATACTTTACTATCATTTAGTTATTACCAAAAACTACTATACACATCAAAAGTAAAAACCAAATAAAAGAAGTGACGATCTTTTGCTTCGCTTATGTTCTGCGTAACTAAAAGGTTCTACTAAGTTATATATTCTTTCTTTTTAATAAAGTTTACTTATTGATATAAATAATATTTACTATATATTTAGTGATCTTTTTCACGATTTTTCAGAAAAGCATACAAATTCACAAATAGAGGATATATTATAGTATCCGTTCAATTCTGACATGTCAGATTATCTGTCAGAATATAAAATTACTAATACGCATAAACAAAGAAGGAGATTCCTGATGAATTTTGTACAAAAAGCACTGTTAGCTACTGCTATTGCCGGTATTGCCGCTTTAGGATCAGCCCAGGCAGAAACTGTTTTAAAGGTAGGTCATAGTGCTCAGCCAACTTTCCACATGCACAAAGCCTGGCTGAAGTTTGCTGAACTCGTAAACGAAGGCTCAAAGGGTGAAATCAAGGTTGAGGTATACCCTGCCGACCAGATGGGTTCAAGTCTTGAGCAGCTTGAGTATACCCAGGAAGGTACTCTTGACATGTCTTCTGAAGCTATGTCTCTGCTCTCCACCTGGGATAAGGCCTTCGGCGTAACCGAAATGCCATATGTGTTTACCAGCCGTGATCAGGCCCTGACAGTGCTTAACAAAGGTTCATTCGGTAAATTCCTCACCGATAAGATGGCTGATATTGGTCTGAAGAATCTGGGTGTTACCGAGAATGGGTTCAGACAGATCACCAACAATGTGCGCTCTGTTACCAAGCCATCAGATCTTAAGGGACTGAAGATCCGTACCATGCAGGTTGATTCTCACATCATCGCCTACAAGCAGTTTGGTGCCAACCCTGCTCCTATGGCTTTCGGTGAAGTTTACTCTGCTCTGCAGCAGGGTGTAGTAGATGGTCAGGACAATCCGTTAAGCCAGATTGCAACCTCACGTTTCTACGAGGTTCAGAAATTCTTAACCATGGCCAACATCGTGTTCTCAGCTGACGTTGTTGTTATGAACAAGGCTAAATTCGATTCTCTATCACCTGAGCATCAGAAACTTATTGAAGAATCTATGAAGAAAGCTCTGGCTTATCAGCAGGAAATCATCAAGGCAGAAGAGAAAGACTATATTTCATTCTTCAGAAAAAATGGTCTGACTGTTGATGAACTGACCCCTGAGCAGGTAGCTGTATTCAAGGAAGAAGTTGAAAAGGTTCGTCCTGAAATGGTTAAGGCCGTAGGTCAGGAGAACTGGGACACTCTGAACAAGGCAATCGCCGAATACAACGCTTCCCACAAATAATTAACCACAAGCTTAATTCTCCTGCCTATCGGCAGGAGAATTTTTAAGGGACATTATGAAACTGCTTAAATTTCTTGACGACAATACTGAAAAGTATCTGCTGGTCCTGCTTCTGGGTTTAATGGCATCTTTTATCGTTATCCAGGTATTTATGCGCTACGTTATACAGGATTCTCTTACCTGGTCTGAAGAATTTGTAAGATGGACGTTCGTCTGGTTTATCTGGGTCGGTATCAGTTATGGCTTTAAAGTAAGACGCCACGTCTGTATTCCTATGGCGGTCAATCTGCTTCCTTACAAGGCCAGACAGAGCATAGCCCTGTTTGCCGATGTGGTAATGGCCGTCTTTTTCCTCATGATGTTCATTTACGGCATGCAGCAGGTGCTCTCTCCTTTAGTAATGAAAAGAACTGCAATCACCCTGACCTGGCCGCTGACTGACATTAAGGTCAGCAGTATGTGGCAGTACGCCTCTATGCCGGTAGGAGCGCTTCTGTCCTCTATAAGACTTCTGCAGTGTGGTGTTGCCGACTTCAGAACTCTGACAGGAAATAAAACTGACAAAGGAGTTGTAAATGGTTAGTGCAGTACTATTCGGTGTTTTTTTCGTAGCACTGCTTTTAAGTTTCCCTATAGGTGTATGCATGGGTCTTGCCGCCTTATGCGTATTTCTGCTGGTTCCAAATGCTCCGGGCGGACTGAATCTTCTGGTCAAGAGTTCCGTCACTGGTGCAGACAATTTCCCGCTGATTGCCATCCCGATGTTCATGCTTGTCGGTGACATCATGCAAAGCGGCGGTCTTTCAAGCCGCATTGTTTCAGCAGCAGCAAAGCTGGTAGGCAGAATGCGTGCCGGTCTTGCCTATGTCAATGTTCTGGCTTCCATGATCTTTGCCGCTATCTCAGGTTCAGCACCTGCCACAGTTGCAGCTATCGGTTCAAACATGATCCCTGAGATGAAGAAATACGGTTATCGTCCTGAGTATTCAGCTACCCTGACTGCTGCATCAGGAACCCTGGGAGTTATGATCCCGCCTTCAATTCCATTCATTATCTACGGTGTTACCGCAAGTGAATCAATAGGTGGGCTCTTCCTTGCAGGTATTCTTCCTGGTCTGCTCTTCGGCGCCTTCTATGCGCTGGTGGCAAGATTCCTGGTGCGTAATGACAAAATCTCTGCTGTTCCTCACGATGAGCAGGGTAATGAAATAAAGTCAGAGAACAAGCAGAAGGGGCTGCGCAACAGCAGTATCTGGGCTCTGCTCGTACCGATTATTATTCTGGGCGGAATTTACGGTGGTATCTTCACCCCTACGGAAGCTGCAGGTGTAAGTGTAGCCTATGCCTTCTTTGTAAGTATGTTCATTTACCGTGAACTCAAATGGGAAGACGTACCTAAGATCTTCATCAACACCTCCGTAACCTCGGTATGCTGTCTTATCATGGTTGTTATGGCTGCACCTTTCGGCAGACTCCTGACTATTGAGCAGGTACCGGCCATGGTCGCATCAGCCATCACCACCATTTCCAACAACCTGTGGGTCGTGGTTCTGCTTATCAACCTGTTCCTGCTTCTGGTCGGCATGTTCATGGATACCATCGCAGCAATCATCATTCTGACCCCGATTCTGCTGCCGGTTGTGGCACAGCTGGGCATGGACCCTATCCAGTTTGGTGTGATTATGACCTGTAACCTCGCCGTAGGCTTCTGCACACCACCGTTGGGCATCAACCTCTTCATTGCAGGCAACATCAGCAATGTACCAATCGGAACGATCATCAAGCACATCGTGCCGTATCTGCTCTTCATGCTGCTGGCACTGGCAATTGTAAGTTACGTACCGCAGGTTTCCCTGCTGTTACCTCAGTTAATAATGTAAATTTAAAAAAATTAAGGAATTATCATGACTAAGAAAGTATTAGTTACGGCTACCAATTACTCAAAACTCTGTGCTGCCGGAAAGAAAATGCTTGAGGACAACGGTTTTGAGATTATTGAGAACACCTTTGGCCGTCCTATGACCTTTGAAGAGTTGCAGAAGTACGCTCCTGAGGCTGATGCCGTGGTCGCCGGCGTCGACACCTGGAATAAAGACGTTTTCGCCTTCACTCCAAAGCTTAAGGTAATTACCAGATTCGGTGTAGGTATCGACAATATCAACCTGAAAGATGCCAAGGATGCTGGCATTTATGTAACCAATGCTCCAGGTGTCAACTCAAACTCCGTATCTGAACTTGCCATCGGTCTGATTATTGATATGCTGCGCAACGCCCCTGGTCTTAATCAGTCAGCAAAGGAAGGCAAATGGGAACGTTTTGTAGGCTATGACCTTCAGGGTAAGACGATCGGTCTTTTAGGCTTTGGCAACATTGCCCGCAACGTGGCCAAGAAACTGTCAGGTTTTGATGTCAGAGTGATTGCCTACGACAAGTACCCTAATGTTGACGCTGCCCGCGCTCTTAACGTTGAGCTCAAGTACAGTGTTGAGGATGTTCTTAAAGAGAGTTTTGTCGTCAGCTGCCATCTGCCGAACATTCCTGAGACCTATCACACCATGAACAAGAGGACCTTTGCCATCATGCCTGAGGGCAGTTATTTCGTAAACACCAGTCGTGGCGCTTTAGTTGACGAGGCCGCTCTTATTGAGGCTGTTACCTCAGGTCATCTTGGCGGTGCCGCAGTAGACGTCTATGAAAAGGAACCCGTTACTGCCGATAATCCGCTGCTGCACACCAAGGGCATTTTAACTACCCCTCACACTGCAGCTGAAACCTTTGGCACCTATCACAACACAGGAATTCTGACTGCGCAGGCCATTATTGATACCTTCAAGGGCATCAAACCTGCCAATGTAGTAAACAATTAGTCATACAGAAAATAGGAGAAACAACAATGTTTGAACCAATCAGCGGCGTGATCCCTGTAATGATCACCCCATATACCGATGACAACAAAATTGATTATGAGAGTCTCAAGAAACTGATTGACTGGTATATCGACAATAATGTTGACGCACTGTTCGCAGTCTGCCAGTCAAGCGAAATGATTTTCCTGTCATTTGAGGAGCGTGTTGCCCTCTCCAAGTTTGTTGTCGAATACACCAACAAGAGAGTACCAGTTATTTCCTCAGGTCATATCAGTGACGATATTGAAGAACAGAAGAAGGAACTGCTTGCCGTAGCCCAGACCAAGCCTGACGCTCTCGTGCTGGTATCCAACCACCTTGATCCTAAGAAGGAAGGCACAGCAGTATTCAAGAAGAATCTTGACATACTGCTTGAGGCCTTGCCAAAAGATCTGCCTTTAGGTGTATACGAGTGCCCTGCCCCATACCGCAGACTGCTCACCGATGAGGAAATCACCTATATGGCCAAGACCGGCAGATTCGTAGTAATCAAAGACGTAAGTTGCGATCTTGAGACCGTAAAGCGCAGAGTTGAGCTCGTAAAAGGCACACCTCTTGCTATCGTCAACGCCAACGCCGCCATTGCCTACCCTGCCATGCTGGCCGGAGCCAGAGGCTTCTGCGGTGTTATGAACAATGTTCATCCTGAACTCTACGCCTTCCTGCTTGCTCAGGGAGACAAGCGTTCAGCCGAAGTTGATGAACTGGCAAGATTTATGTCAATGGCAGCTCTTTCCGAGCGTTACGGCTATCCTGACATCGCCAAATTCATCCTTCAGAAGAAAGGCATCCTGAAGAACCACTATTCCCGCACCAATAAGTGGACCAACTTCCTTGATAACAACTGGGCCTGTGATGTTGTTGCTCAGCAGATTATTGATGGAACTGATGCCTACAAGAAGAAATTCGGTATCAAATAGTCTTAAGACTGTTTAGTACTGAATCATCCCCTTTGCCAAGAGAAGGGGATGATTGAACCGGAACACACTGTAAATCCGGTTCAGATTATTAACACTTTGCTCCTTTGAATTCATCTGACTTCAGATTGCAAAATTTTAAGTTAGATGTTTTTTGGAGCAGTGATAAACTGAATATTTGACTCTTAAATTAAGATTTACTATTTTTCAGACGTTAGGTTTCTGATTTTCCATAAAAAGTTCTGAAAACTCTCTGAAGACGAGAACACTATGACTGATGTTTTGCTAAAAGATATTATTTACCAGCGCATCAAGGAATCCATTGTCAGCGGCATCTTTCCTATGGGTTCAAAGTTATCAGAAACTGTCATAGAAGAAAAACTTCATGCCAACCGTGCGCCTGTAAGAGACGCCTTAAAGAGACTTGAGGCAGAACACCTTGTGGAAAGGCTGCCGAAAAAGGGTACTTTTGTTTTTTCCCTGGACTACGAAAAACTCGACAAGCTGCTTACTTTCAGATATTTTATTGAGTCCCATTCTCTGGCTCTGTCGCTAGCCAATAATCGTAACTCTCTCATTCAGGGACTTGGTGCCATCATGGACAGGATGTCCATCGTTATCAATCAGGATAATATCTACGGATACCTTGAGGCTGATGCAAAGTTTCATCATCTTCTGGTTTCCAACTGCAACAATCCCTATTTTATCGGCTGTTACGAGAACATTTATCCTTTCATGAACACCGTGCGTAACCACTTAGGAAGCAACCACAACCATGTAAAGCGCTCCCACGAACAGCACGCCAATATCTTTAACGCTATCTGCGAAGGTGATCTGAAAAAAAGTCTTGCTATTCTCCGCGGACATATTCTCCCGGACTACGGGGCCTACTGGTCAATTCTGGGTACTATAGAAAAGCATGCCAAGGTTGTCGAGCTATCCGTTGCCGAGCAGGGAGAAAACATCCTTGAAGACGACATGCTGAGCATTGTAAAAGACAGGTAACCCGGTTCACGCCGTCCGTATATGCCTAAATGTTAAGGCATATGTTTTTCTTTTTTTGACCTAAAGCTTCCCACATCACTTTGGGAGAAACCTGTTCTGCGTGCTACAATTTCTTCACCAATCCGAGGAAATTACAATGCCTGACAACAAAATTTTTCTGCACGAGGGACGGGAGAAATCACTCCTGCGTCACCATCCATGGGTTTTTTCAAAAGCAATAGAAAAAGAGGATTCTTCATTAGGTGGAGGAAGTAGAGTAACCGTTTACTCTCACGAGGGAAACTTTTTATGCCACGGCATCTACAGTCCAAACTCCCAGATCAGGGTCAGAGCCCTGTCATTTGATGAAAATACTCCCTGCGATAACAATCTTGTCATCAGCAGAATAAAAACCGCCTGTTCACTCCGCCAGAAACTAATCGAGAGAGGAAATGACGGTGTGCGTCTTGTTGCCTCCGAAGGAGATCTGCTGCCGGGACTTATTGTAGATAAATACAATGAATTTCTGGTTATCTCTATTTCCTCCTGGGCTATGGAAATTTTTAAGGACACTATTGTCAGTGCCCTTAAGGATCTGTTTCCCCAGTCATCAATCTACGAACGCTCCGATACTAAATCAAGACTTAAAGAAGGTCTTGAGAATCACTGTGGTGTTCTGTACGGAGAAGAACCTGCCGAGGTTATCTACGTTAAGGAGGCAGGCTCAGTTTTAATACCGGTTAACATAAAAAACGGTCATAAAACAGGAGCCTATCTTGATCAGAGAGCCAGCCGCATCAGAGCAGGAGAACTTTCCAGAGGTGCCCGTGTTCTAAACTGCTTCTCCTATACCGGGGGCTTTGGTCTGTGGGCCTTAAAGGGCGGAGCCAGGGCCGTTGAGAATGTTGATGTCTCAGATACTGCCCTCGATGCGGCAAAACAGGGCGTGGTCGTGAACCATCTTGATCCTGGTCGCTGCAGATTCATAAAAAAGGATGTTTTTGAATTTCTGCGCCGTCAGGTGGAAAAGCACGAAAAATATGACCTTGTTATTCTCGATCCCCCTAAGTTTGCCGAATCTGCAGCCAATCTTAAGAAGGCATGCCGCGGCTATCAGGACATCAACCGTTTGGGACTTGAACTGATAGCACCAAGTGGCAGATTGCTTACTTTCTCCTGTTCAGGACTGATGACACCTGAACTGTTTCAGAAGATCGTTGCTGATGCTGCCCTTGATGCAGGAGTTGACGGACGCATTACCGGCACTTTAAGGCAGGACTCTGATCATGTAGTCGCCCTACCCTGCCCTGAAACCTTCTACCTGAAGGGACTGGAAATCACGGTGTTGTGAGGCTGTTATGAAAATAGAAATTGCGCTGATTCAGGTTACACCTTTTGAGGAAAACTGCAGAGTAATTATCGACAGAGATAGCGAAACCGCACTGGTCTGCGATCCTGGCGACAGTGCCCAACAGATAAAAGCTCAACTTGATAAGGAAAATCTCGAGCTCAAAGCCATCCTGCTGACCCACGCCCATCTTGATCATATAGGAGCGGTAAAGGAACTGTCAGCACTCACCGGGGCACGTATTATCGGTCCTGCTTTGGATGATGCCTATCTCATCGAGCATATCGCTGACCAGGCTCTGGGTCTTGGTCTTCCTCAATGTGAACCATTCACACCGGAGTACGTTGAGGATAATCAGGAACTCAATCTTATCGCGGGACTGCCACTCAAGGTTATTACCACCCCAGGTCATACCCCGGGCGGAGTTTGTTATTACTGTGAGAGTCTTAAGTTTCTGCTCTCAGGAGATACCCTGTTTTACTGCTCTGTCGGCAGAACAGATTTTCCCAGAGGAAATTTTGAAGACCTGCGCAGTTCCATAAGAGATAAACTGTTCAGTCTTCCTGATGATACTGCCGTTCTATGCGGACATGGGCCTGACACTTCAATCGGTTTTGAAAAAAAGAGTAATCGTTTTGTTCTTTGACAGCTCCCCATGGCTGAAGCCAGGGGATTCCTATTACCCTACTGATGTTATCAGCTGACCAGTCCATTTCTGGTAGGTCGTAGTATAGGTTAAGGCTGTGTCATCAGCCTATCATAAGGCAGAACTTATAGTTCCT
>JAGBLM010000075.1 GCA_017635415.1 Succinivibrio sp.
ATGTATCACGGACAGGAATGCTTTATATTTGGCAGACGAATCAGTGGATACTTTGATCTAAGACGATTAGATGGCACTAAAATCCACGCCAGTGCATCGTGGAAACACATTCTGCTGTTGGAAACTAAAAGCTATGTATTAGCAGAAAGGAGATTGCAAGGATCTGCCGCTTAACAAAGGGCAGCAATTCCTCCCCTCCCTATAGAGAGAGAGGTATCCTTGCAAATATTTGATGACTTAAAACAAAATTCATGCGGTATGCCCCGGAAAGGAGAAAAAAGAACATGAAGAAACAAGTATTAGCAATCCTCTTGTGTGGGGCCATGCTGCTGCCTGGATGCAGCAAACCTACAGCAATCAAAGAGGAATCATCGAATCTAATCATTGAAAAAAATACCGAAAGTACATTTGTCCAGGAAAAAGAAGAAAGCCAAGCCGAAGAGAAGGTAACTGCAGCAGACTTTTTGAAAGCTATTCTTCAGAAGGATGCGAAGACAACAGAAGTAAGTGCCAGACAGCAGCTCTGGCAAGCAGGATATACGCCGGCCGAGATCAAGACGGCGGTTGAGACTGTAATGCCGAAGGAAGAAAATCCAGACAAACAAGATTCATCGAAGCCAAAAGAATCTTCCAAGCCGGCAGAGTCCAGCGAGAGCAGCGAATCTTCCAAAACCGAAGAATCCTCGAAGCAAGAAGAATCCTCTAAGAACGAGGAATCCAAGCAGACCGAGGATCAGAACCAGGAATCCGAGGAAAGTAAGTCCGGCTCCGACACCAACGAATCTTCCAAACAGCAGGAATCCTCTAAACAGCAAGAGAGCAGTAAAACACAGGAATCATCGTCAAAGCAGGAAGAATCTTCTAAGCAGCAGGAGAGCAGCAAAACAGAATCCTCTTCACAGCAGCAGGAATCATCGAAACCACAGGAATCTTCCAAACCGGAAGAGTCCAGCAAGCAGGAAGAGAGCAAACCTGAATCTTCAACTCAGCAGCAACAGCAGGAGAGCCAGACTTCCACCTGCGATCACGAGTGGGTCGATGTGACCGAAGTCGTTCATCATGATGCAGTCACCGAACAGGTGTGGGTTGTGGATCAGCCTGCATGGGATGAGACAGTGGAAAAGACGGAAGAACAGCAGGTTCAAAAATATAAATGCCGCTGCGGCTCAGTTTTTGATACAAGAGATGAATGGCTTGCACATACTGAATCATTTGATTGGGAAACGGCAGCTGATTATCATGATGGATGGACTGCAACATATGAAACAGAAGAGGTCGTTGTCGGCACCGAAACCATCCACCATGATGAAGTTGGACATTACGAAACCAGGACCGTAACCGAAGCCTATGATGAAACCGTAGTCACCGGCCAAAAGTGTTCCAAGTGCGGAGCGACTAAATAAAAAACACCAGAATTATATCTGGTGTGTTCAACAAAAGAAACTACGAGCTGTAGATATGGTATAATTAATCCAGGCATAGAAGATCCGTGAAAACGATAGGCGGTTGACCCCGAAGGAAACAACGGGGAGTCCGAGAGGCTGAGGCAACTAACACGTTAGTGAAAGGAGCTGAAGCCAATGAGTGATTATGAACTATTGATGATCGTTCTGGCAATAGCCGGATTGATTGTAAATATTCTGATCCTCACCAAGAGGACAAAAAAATAACCGCCGGACCCTGAGAAGAATGGCGGTTATCTTTCATAGATAATACATTTTATTAAGGTCAACCGTTTGCTGTACACGGAAACCTTCTATTCCTATATTATCATTGAGGCAAAACAAAGTCAACTGGCTAATCATTTGACAAAGAGAATCCCCCTGGTGTATAATTTTCTTGCTTGAAAAAGCAATTAAAATGATATGAGTTCTACCAGAAGAAAAACACCAGAATTATATCTGGTGTGTTCAACAAAAGAAACTACGAGCTGTAGATATGGTATAATTAATCCAGGCATA
>JAGBLM010000076.1 GCA_017635415.1 Succinivibrio sp.
CAACAGTTTTAAAGGAAATACTGATGACGGGAAACTCTCCCATGACCTTGTCACGCAGTTCTTTATATTCATCTCCTGCCACGGCAAGATTTCTGCCGTTGTCGATAAAGAGTTTTTGCTGGTAGGATTTGTCGCCAGGGGTTTGATAATTGAGTTTACAAAACTCTTTTATCATGCTCAGATTAAGAGTCTTGCCAAAGCGGCGGGGACGGATAAAGAGTGAATTCTTAACCTCGGAGGCACTCAGAAAAAGAGTTTTCAGATAAGCAGTCTTATCAACGTAGTAGGCACCACTGCCGATAATTTCAGCAAAGTCTTCACTGCCGGTCACAAACCTTAGATTATTCATAAGAGCCTCTCTTGTGTTTCTTTATGAAATTCTAACACGTGTTACCGCAAATTCATCTCCATACTAAGTTACTCCCGTCTTGCAAAAAAATCTGTACAGCCAAGTTCTGAGGAGATTTTTTCTGCGGTATCCAAAAGTTCTGCACCTATTTTTTCAATATTCAGAGATTCAAGTTTCTTGGTAGTCGAGGAGATGGATATAGCGTACTGTATCTCTCCATAGACATTAAAAATTGGAGCAGCCACACAGGTCACTCCAAGTTCATTTTCTTCGTGATCATAAGACAGATAATTATGCCTTATTTCCTTAAGTTCCCTGGTAAAATCCATCAGATTGGTGATAGTGGAGTTGGTGAGAGGTCGAATATTGTTTTTATTGTTGTTCCAGTACTGCACAACATGCTCTTCACTGCTGAAAGCAAGATAAAGTTTTCCCATGCCCGAACAGTACAAAGGCATATACTGTCCGATTGACACACGGGTCAGATTGAAACCTGATATGGAATTGAGTTTATACAGCAGAATCGCCGAATTTTCCTCTCGACAGGAAAAGTTGACCGTTTCGCCAAAAGTCAGATTCAGTCTTTCAAGATATGGACTGATGATTTTGTAGATATCAAGAGATGAGTTTACTCTGTAACCGAGCACCAGCATCTTCGAGGTTAACTGATAAACTCCGGCGGTATTACTCGGTTTAACATAGCCACAGGCTATAAGTCCCTGTACCAGTCGGTGAGCGGTAGATTTATTGAGACCTGACCGTTCTGACAAAATCGCCAATGGACAACCATTTGGATATTCAGCTATAAGATCAAGAAGTTTGAGTCCTCGATACAGTGACTGACTGCCAGATGGAATATTATCAGTCCCTGGTTTTGCCGCTTTGCTTCTGCTCTTTTCTGTCTCTTTATTCATATAAAACTTCTATCATGTTCTATTTCATTATCTTGTTTATCCAGACTGTTTCACCGATCAGGAATATACCTGTTTTTCTGCTTCGCAGGCTGAATAATTACTATCATTCTATATTAGGATCAGACAAAGTATTTCACATTAAGGAAGAAAAATTCAAATATCAATACAAAATTAGTTATAAAAGTGATTTCTAAATGATCTGTTTCATACTACAGAACGGTGAATAATAATTCAAAACACCACCTCTTTTTTCTTAATCTCAAGGCAGTAAACTAAGTCAATTCGTTCGCAAAAGTGCCATCTTTGTCTGTCTCAAGGTCTAATCCGCGTAATGCGACGATCAAGATCGCATATTTACGCGATTTTCTTTACAAAGGTCATCCTATACTGTAAAATATTCGCGTTTTTTAACAGTCGATTTATTTCGACTACTGGAATTTAATAAGTGAGGTGGTTTTCCACATGCCAGTCATTAGAGTACGTGAGAACGAGCCGTTCGACGTTGCCTTGAGACGTTTCAAGCGCTCTTGTGAAAAAGCCGGTATTCTGGCTGATGTAAGAGCTCGTGAATTTTATGAGAAGCCTACTACCGTGCGTAAGCGCGCTAAAGCTTCAGCAATCAAGCGCCACGCCAAGAAAATGGCCCGCGAGAATGCGCGCCACAGCAGGCTTTACTAATCACGACCCGCGTCCATTTGCGGACATGGCTGTGTTAGTCTGAAGGAAATTTGTTTCCTGCGCAAGACATATAATATTTCACTAAAAAAAGGGATACTGTGTATCCCTTTTTTTTACCCCAAAAAAACTTTCCAGACCCACCTTATCCCTGATTAAGGCAGATTGTTTCCTGCCGCCAGATAGATTTCATACCACTGCGCGCGATCAAGTTTCACTGTTGACGCTAAGGCCGATTCTCTGACCCTCCTCTTATTGGTCGTTCCGATTATAGCCTGCATCTTTCCCGGATATCTCAATATCCAGGCAATGGCTACCGCAGTGGAGGTCACCTGCTGTTCCTCGGCAATACGATCAAGAACACTATTGAGTTTCAGGTATTCAGGAGCACCGATGAAGACTCCGCGGAAAAAGCCGTGCTGCATTACAGACCAGGCCTGAATTGCCATATTCTTAAGTCTGCAGTATTCAAGAATTCCACCGTCACGCATGACTGCCGCATCATTATCCATATTGACGTTAAAAGAGTGGTCAAACATCATGGTATGACAGACACTTAACTGCATCTGGTTTGCGGTCAGAGGCATATCAAGACCTGAGGACAGCAGTTCCATCTGATAGCGGTTCATGTTGCTGACGCCGAAATTTAGCACCTTGCCGGATTTGTAAAGAGTATTAAAGGCCTCGCCAACCTCTTCAGGTTCCATCAGCGCATCCGGACGGTGAAGAAGCAGAGAATCAAGATGGTCTGTGCCAATTCTCTGCAGCGATTTTTCCACCGCGCTTACGATATGTTCCTTGGAAAAATCGAAAAAATGAGGATTCTTCCTGATGCCGCATTTACTCTGAATAAAGAACCTGTCACGCAGTCCTGTATCCTTTAACGCTTTTCCAAGCATCTCCTCTGCTTTGCCATTGGTGTAGACATCTGCTATATCCAGCATATTTATGTCACAATCTATCGCTGTTTCAAGCAGTTGTGACACTTCCTGCTGTTCAAGCTGAGGAATACGCATACAACCTAAGACAACCTCAGAAACTCTTGTTTTAGACTCACCAAACTCCACAAATTTCATATAACCTCCAGGGACTAGACGCCGTAAGTTAGCTTAACTTCGTTCTTAAGCATTTCGCCATTGAGCCACGCACGCAGATTGAAACCACTGATCCTCACAATGCGTTCAAATGTTTCTTGCAGGAAAAAACTGCCAGCAATATGCGGGGTTATAAACAAATTCTTCTGCTCCCACAGAGGAGAGTCCTCGGGTAGAGGTTCAGAAGAAGTAACATCAAGAGCAGCGCCACCTAAATGACCGTCAGACAGAACTTTCTGCAGAGCGGTCTCGTCGATACTGTTGCCGCGACCGACATTGATAAGATACGCGCCACGCTTCATAAGGCGAAGTCTGCGCTCATCCATAAGGTTGTCAGTTGCGTTTCCTGAAGGAAGAACCATAGCAACTATATCGGCGCGGGACAGAATCTTATCAAGATCCTCAATCGTATAGAGTTCGTCAATAAACTCAGGTTTTTCACGGATGGTTCGCTTGACGCCTATGACACAGGCAGCACCTAAGGCCTTCATCTTTCTGGCATAGAAACTGCCGATATCACCAAGTCCCAGCACCGCCACGGTAGCACCTTCTACAGAAATTATTCTGCCGCAGTCCTGCCACTTGTGAGCCTTCTGTCTGTCGCGATACTGCGCCAGATGACGAATTAGATCAAAAGTCAATGCCAGCATATGCTCGCCCACAGAGAGACTGTATGCACCTGTAGCATTGCACAGTCTTACTCCTGCTGGCATAATTCCCGATGCGGTGTAACTGTCAGTTCCTGCTGAATTAAGCTGCAGGAGTTCAAGTTCTTTCGCATCTTTCAGTAGCGGCGCGGGCACATTGCCGACAATTGCGTTCACTAAGGCAAGATCATCGACAGTTACCTCAGAGGGCTTCTTGTAGATAAAACTGCATCTGCCGATGGTCTCCTGCTCAAGATATTCTTTATGCCGCTGTTCTACGGGAATTGCCACCAATACTTTTTTGGTCACTTTCAAATCCTTATTGCCTATTGTCTTTTACGCAGACAGAATTCGTAAAGAGCCTGCGTGCCAAGGTCACCTAAGCCTTCATCAACCATCTGCTGATACTCTTCTAGGATCTGTTCCATAGCCTTAAGTCTAATCCCACTGCCTGTAAGACCTTCCCTGGCAATCTTGAGATCCTTGACGAGAAATTTCAGCGCACCACCAGGCTGCATATCACCTGCTATCAGTCTGTCTGCATACAGGTCGAGTGACCTGCTGCCGGCAGCACCTGAGGCAACAGATTTAAGAACGGTCTTAAGACACAGCCCGTGAACCTTGGCATAGGCAAAACCTTCACACATTCCGGCGAGCGATGCTGCGACCATGATCTGGTTTACCGCCTTGGTATGCTGACCACAGCCGGCCATTCCCTCATAATTGATATTACTGCCAAGACAGGACAGCAGTTCCAGTGCCTTTTCATAATCCTCACGATCTCCTCCGGCAAGCATGGACAGTGTTGCTGTTCTGGCCCCGACATCACCGCCTGTAACAGGAACATCAAGGACATGAAAACCAGATTTCCTACCACTTTCATACAGTCTTACCGCAAGTTCTGGACTTGAGGTAGTAGTATCAATCAGAAAGGTCCCCTTGGTGGCGGACTTTAAGATCCCGCCCTCACCAAAATAGATTTCCTCCACATCATCAGGACCTCCGACGGAGGTGAACACGGCATCACGATCCTTAACCGCCTCAACTATACTGCTATGAAGAACAGCGCCCTCTGCAACGATATCCCGGACCTTATCAGGATGTCTGGCATAGATATGAACCTCATAGCCGTTTTTCATCAGATTGCGCACCATGGATTTACCCATGATACCAACCCCGATAAAACCAATAGTTTTAAATAGCCCCATGCTCAGACCTTTTCTATTTCATGAGGATACCTAAGTCCAAACTGCATCCTCAGACTATCCATAACATTCATCATATGAATTGTCTCACTGTGAGGCATGGACGGACATTCAAGCAATCCCCTGTTTATGCAGTCGCAAGTCTCAATGACTTCATACTCATAACCTGTCAGCTGCGGAGGACATTTCAATTCCTTTATGAGTTTGCGCTCAGCATCAAAAACCTTTAAAGACTGAGGATTTAGTACCTTATCAACCACAATAAAACCGGTAGTACCCTGAATGATGCCATACTGATCGGAGATCCCGGCGGTTGAGGCATTAAGAACGGCCATACGCCCCGACTCAAACCATTCGAGGGTCATGCTGTCAGTAAGATCTACTCCGGCTTTAGTCATCACACAGGAACCTTCCACTGCATCAGGGTGACCAAAAACCATTTCCGCAAAGTTCAAAGGATAGATACCGACATCAAGCAGGGCCCCGCCTGCAAGCTCTGGTAAGGCCAATCTTTTGATCCCGGCAATGGCAAACCCCAGATTGCCTGTTAGCACCATCGGCTGACCTATGATCCCGGAATCAACTTCATTTTTAATGATCTGTCTCATCGGCTGATACCTAGTCCAGATAGCCTCGGTTATGAGAAGTTTCTTTTCCTCAGCAAGAGAAAAAAGTTTCTCGGCCTGTTTGGCATTTACGGTAAAGGCCTTTTCACATAGCACATGCTTGCCGTGATTGAGGCAGTTTTTTGCATCCTCATAATGACTGCTGTGAGGAGTAGCAATATAGACCAGATCAACTCTCTCATCCTCGTACAGTTCCTGATATGACGAAAAGGCTTTTTCAATTCCGTATTTGCTGGCGAAGGCCTCAGCCTTTTCCTTTGTTCGCGAGGCAATGGCATACAGCCTGACCTCCTGATTGCCAGTAGCATTGAGCTGCCTGACTGTATCGGCCATTACCCCGGCAATATAGCCAGCCCCGACAATACCAAGATTCAGCATAGTATCTCCACAATAGCAGGAAAACCACAAAACAATGTTCTAGAATTCGAAATCAACCGCACCTCTTGATTCGCGAATGGCCTTACATATTGAAGCCACTGCTACATGACGCGGGTCAACCTTGTATTTTCTGAGATCTTCCATGCTGTCAAAGGTAGTTATCAGCACTGCATCATAGTTATTTTCGTCATTGACACTTACACCAACTTCCAAAGAACGAAGAACCTCAATCTGTCCCATCAGTCCGCGCAGACCGTCCAGAAAACGATTCATCTCAGTCTCTGTTCCGCTTTTGAACTTCCACATCACGATATGTTTAATCATTTTGATTCCTATAGTTGAATTACCTGATACTTCCTTATCATATACTATGTTTACAGAAAAAACCTTGACCGCTGCAGCAAAGAATTCTCCCTTCAATTATATACAGATTTCTATTATTATCATTATGATAATAATAGAAATCGCAAAGATAGATTTATACCATTGTGTGGATAGGCAACCCCACCTGAAGTGATGAAAAAGGCGGCAGAGAAACGAATTCTCTGCCGCCTTCTGACACCTGAACAGGTTCTATTCCCACTCAATTGTTGCCGGCGGCTTGCCGGAAATATCATAAACAACTCGCGAGATACCGTTAATTTCATTGATGATACGGTTTGATACCCTGCCTAAAAGGTCATATGGCAGCTCGGCCCATTTGGCAGTCATAAAATCAATGGTTTTAACGGCTCTTAAGGAGACAACATAGTCATAACTGCGGTGATCACCCATCACGCCAACAGCCTTGACCGGAAGGAAGACCGTAAAGGCCTGACTGGTCTTGTCGTACCAGCCTGAGGCTCTCAGTTCCTCCATGAAGATGGCATCAGCCTGACGCAGCAGATCAAGATACTCTTTTTTAACTTCACCCAGTACACGTACGCCAAGACCTGGTCCTGGGAACGGATGACGCATCACCATCTGCTCGGGTAACCCCAGTTCCATTCCGATACGTCTTACCTCATCCTTGAACAGTTCGCGTAAAGGCTCCACCAGTTTGAATTTAAGATCAGGTGGCAGACCACCTACATTGTGATGCGACTTGATGACATGAGCCTTGCCGGTTTTTGCTGCTGCTGACTCAATCACATCTGGATAAATGGTACCCTGGGCGAGGAAGTCAACACCCTGCAGTTTTCTTGCTTCATCGGCAAATACATCAATAAAGGTATGCCCTATGGCCTTACGCTTGTCCTCAGGATCGCTTATCCCCTTTAAAGCAGTGAGGAATCGCTCTGAGGCATCGGCATAAACAAAATTCAGATCCATACCGGCAAACATTTCCTTGACCTTTTTGCCTTCATCAAGACGCAGCAGTCCGTTATCAACGAAAACACAGGTCAGATTCTTACCGATGGCTCTGTTGAGTAGCAGTGCGGTCACGGAAGAATCCACACCACCGGACAGACCGAGCAGTACCTTCGCATCTCCTACTTCCTGACGGATGCGGTTAACCGCATCCTCAATAATGGCCTTTGGCGACCACAGACCGTGCAGTCTGCAGACGTCAATCACAAAGCGGCGCAGGAACTCCCCGCCCTGTTTACTGTGGGTAACCTCAGGATGGAACTGTACCCCGTAAAACTGTCGGGTCTCATCGTAGACGGCGGCATAAGGACAGGTGTCAGTTGCACCCACGACAGCAAAACCGTCCGCCATCTCCACCACCTTGTCACCGTGGCTCATCCACACATCCAGTGTCTGTTCGTTTTCGTGGTCGGTAAGGCCGTCAAAGAGCGGACAAGAAGAGACAACCTTCATTTCGGCATGACCGTATTCACGCTTGTCTGATCCCTGCACTCTGCCACCTAACTGAACCGTCATGGTCTGCAGACCATAGCAGATGCCAAGAACCGGGACTCCCGCCTCAAAAACCCACTGCGGAGCTCTTGGAGAACCTTCCTGCGTGGTCGACTCGGGACCACCGGACAGGATAATGCCTTCAGGCGCAAATTTCTTCATTGACTCCACATCAGCATCAAAAGGAACAATCTCACAGTAGACGCCGATCTCACGTACACGTCTTGCTATCAGCTGCGTTACCTGAGATCCGAAATCAAGGATCAGGATTTTTTCTGAATGAATATTTGGTGTTGACATAAGCACTCAAAACTAAGATTAAGAATCGATTAAAAAATATGCACCACAAGGGGTGCATATGCGGTTGATTAGTTGTGACTCTGGTAGTTAGGAGCTTCCTTGGTAATAGACACATCGTGAACGTGTGATTCGTGGAAGCCGGCGCTGGTGATTCTGACAAACTGCGCCTTGGTACGCAGTTCATCAATCGTGGCACAGCCGGTAAGCCCCATCGCCGAACGTAGTCCGCCCATCTGCTGATGAATAATGTCACGCAGGGCACCCTTATAGGCTACACGACCCTCAATTCCCTCCGGCACCAGTTTGTCAGCAGCATTATCAGTCTGGAAGTAACGGTCAGCAGATCCTTTGGACATCGCAGCCAAAGATCCCATACCACGATATGATTTGAACGAACGGCCCTGATAGATTTCAATCTCGCCCGGAGCTTCCTCGGTACCGGCAAACATAGAACCAACCATAACGCAGTTGGCACCTGCAGCAATGGCCTTGGCTATATCACCAGAATAACGGATACCGCCATCAGCAATGACCGTCACATCTGAACCCTTCATGGCCTCGACAGCGTTGGCAACCGCAGTCATCTGCGGTACACCGCAGCCTGTTACGATACGGGTAGTGCAGATTGAGCCTGGGCCGATACCGACCTTAACGGCGTTAACACCAGCTTCGGCAAGAGCAATGGCTCCTGCGGCAGTGGCCACATTACCGCCGATAATCGGCAGGTCAGGATAGGTCTTGCGTAAAAACTTCAGACGGTCAAGAACCCCCTGAGAATGTCCGTGTGAGGAATCAACCAGCAGCACGTCAACTCCGGCCTCAACCAGAGCCCTGGCGCGATCCTCATTGCCTGCACCGGCACCGATGGCGGCACCTACTCTTAAGCGGCCCAAGGCATCCTTACAGGCGTTAGGCTTGTTTGAGGACTTCTGGAAATCCTTTACGGTAATCAGTCCCTTGAGGTGGAAAGTATCATCAACCACCAGCACCTTTTCGATGCGGTGTTTCTGCATCAGGGCCTGAACTTCCTCGCGGGAAGCCTTTTCCTTGACGGTGATCAGTCTTTCCTTAGGGGTCATGGCCTCGGCAACCTTTGTTTTCTCGTTGTTCAGGAAGCGCACATCACGACCGGTGATGATACCGAGCAGGTTGTCATCATTATCGATTACCGGGAAACCGCCGAAACCGTATTTGTTGGCCATTCTGCGCACATCGGCAATGGTTGCATCAGGATGTACGGATATAGGATGGGTGACCATGCCGCTTTCAAAACGTTTGACCCTTGAGACTTCCTCAGCCTGACGCTCAATTGACATATTCTTGTGGATAAAACCTATGCCACCTTCCTGAGCAAGAGCGATGGCGAGATTTGACTCAGTAACGGTATCCATTGCCGCCGAGATCATCGGAATATTAAGCTGGATATTGGAGGTCAGTCTGGTACGCAGGTCGGCAGTGTTTGGTAAAACGGTTGAATGGGCAGGAACGAGGAGAAGATCATCAAAGGTGAGAGCTTCTTCCATAATACGCAGCATATAACCTCCGGAACTGGAAAGAATGGGTAAAAACTTAACCGCGTATTATAGCAACAAATCCACAATATTCAGCAGCATTGCTCAGTTTTTTTTATGATATAATTTATCATAGATATCAAAGTGTTATAACACATACGCGCCAGGACTGACGATTATTCTGTCGGAATAAAGGAGAAACCACCTGACAGCGAAAAACTAGCCCACCAATGATAAAAAAAGAACCGTAAGATAGTACAATAGGTAAGAAAACAGATTCGACACGGAGAGCTACCAGAACATGTCCGAACCTTCTTATTTTCCCAAAGACGGCGATTATGCCAGTCTCATTGAGGAGCTTGGTCAGCAGCAGCTGCGGGAAATTGAAAAACAGCGTCTGCAGTCAGTTGCCGAGCATCAGAAACATAGCCAACAGGCTCCGGCCAGTTATGCTAGATTAAAACCGCTTCATTCTGATACCATAAAAATGGATCCTATCAACTATCAGAATGCCAGGGAACAGGATCGTCAGTTCTTCTCAAAGTCTAATGTCAGAACCAATTCCGACTCGGGTGGAAAAAGTCAGGTCATTGACCTGCCAAAACAGCAGACCAGAATGGGCAGGCAGGCTTTCGGGAACAGACCACAGGCAACGGTGACGGCTACAGACGATCATGACAAGAATATGAGGACTTTCAGAACAGTAGCCTTCTTTATTATTCTGGCCTGCTGCTTTGTCCTCTCAGAATTTGAAACAGAAGATGATCTGACCGTTTTCCTGGTTGTTCTCATTGTCTTCTTTCTTGTCGCGGTCTTTGGCTCATTCAGAAGAAAGAAAACAGGAGCATAACGATGTCTGCAACAGCAATCTGGCTTACTATCTCTCTGCTCGTGCTTGGTGCGGAAATGCTGCTGGGCACTATATACCTTTTGGCGGTATTTCTCGGTGCTGTAACCGCGGCAATCTTCAGTCTTATGGATTTTAGTGTTACAGTGCAATGTTATGCCGCAGGTTTGGTTGTCTTCTTGGGCTCTGTTGCCGCCTATGTCTTCAGACGCCACATCAGAAAGCTTAATGCGGTAAGAGACCTGCACTCAAACGATTTGGACAGGGGCCAGAAGGTAAAGGTCACCACTGTTCTTGAGGATGGTACGGCCAAGGTCAGTTACCGGGGCACACTGTGGACTGCACAAGCCAAAGAAGGCTCTCTTCATGAAGGGGTCTTTGTTATTGATCATGTGGCAGGACCGCGCCTGGTTCTCAGAGAAATTGACAGTTAATATCTGGAGGATAATATGTACATAATTAGCGACTGGATGATTACTGCTGTTATAGTAATCTTTATTGCCATTATTTTTGCTGTCAAATCCATTAAGGTGATCCCGCAGCAGAGCGCCTGGGTTATCGAGCGCTTCGGTAAGTTCAACAAGGTACTCAACCCGGGTCTTAACTTCATTATTCCTTTTATTGACCGTGTCGCCTATAAGCATTCCCTCAAGGAAGTACCGCTTGATACACCAAGTCAGGTCTGTATTACCCGTGACAATACCCAGTTGTCAGTAGACGGTGTGCTCTTCTTTCAGGTTACCGATCCTGAGAGGGCCAGTTACGGTACCTCAAACTACCTCATTGCCATCACCCAGCTGGCCCAGACCACACTGCGTTCGGTTATCGGTCGCATGGAACTTGACAAGACCTTCGAAGAACGCGACATCATCAACAATCAGGTGGTAGCCGCCATTGACGAAGCAGCGTTGAACTGGGGCGTCAAGGTACTGCGTTACGAAATCAAGGATCTGACCCCTCCTGCCGTAATTCTGCAGGCCATGCAGCAGCAAATTACTGCAGAACGTGAGAAACGTGCCGTCATTGCCGAATCAGAAGGACGTAAACAAGAACAGATCAACCTTGCTACCGGTGCCAAGGAGGCTGCTATCGCCAAATCTGAAGGTGAAAAACAGTCAGAAATCAACGTCGCCGAAGGTAAAGCCCGTGCTACCCTGACCATAGCAAACGCCACCGCCGAGGCTATCCGTCAGATTGCCGAGGCCACCAGTTCAGAAGGCGGAATGAACGCGGTAAACCTTAAAGTTGCCGAACAGTATATTGCCGCTTTTGCCAATCTTGCCAGAACCAACAATACCCTGATTGTTCCTAACAATCTGGGCGATATGGCAGGAATGGTAAGTTCGGTTATGAAGGTAATTGAGACCAGCAAGAACAACCAGATCAAAGTTGCGGACACAGCAGCCGATAAATAATCGTGCGGGGATGGATTGTCCATCCCCTGCGGATGTATTGAGAACACAATGAATAACAATGAACCAATCGATTTTGCCTCACAGACGCAGAATCTTCAGCAAAACAGTACCAGCCGACTTAACACCCAGCAGCAGAACAACTATAACTATGGCAAAGAGCGTCATAATCAGAGCAGTCCCGACAGTGAACATACCTTCTTAAGATGTCTGTGCAAAGGTCTTGCTGTTATTGGAGGTACAATCTCCATTATCAGCAATCTGACCGCCTGTCTGATGCTGATCCTTTTCATCGTACTGTTTTCCGTCATTTCCTCATTTTTTGAAGATTCAGAAATAAGCAGCACCTCCTCCCTGCTCTCCAGCAGTCCTCAGGTTGAAAAGGCTCCGGTGATGTATCTGCCGCTGAGTGGAGAAATCAGCGAAATACCCTATTCCCAGTCCGAGATCGGCTACATCAGAAAACAGATCAATGAAAAACTCGGCGGAGGTCAGGCACACGAAATCACCGCCATTGAGAGAGCACTGAATCTTGCGGCTGGTGATGACGGTATCAAAGAGGTTCTTATCAACCTTGAGGATTTGAATGGTATCTCCGTATCCGTCGCCGAACGTATCGGCAAGGCAATGGACAAGTTCAGAAGTTCCAGCAAGAACAAGAGAATCACTGTTGTTTCGCTAAGTTACTCGCAAAACAGTTACATTATTGCCACCCACGCCTCCTGGGTTGTTCTTGATCCTCTCGGTGAGGTTGGTATCAGTGGCATCGGTCTTAATAATCTTTACTTCAAGGATCTCCTAAAACGTTACAACGTTGAGCCGTATGTATTCAAGGCCGGAGATTTCAAATCAGCGGTTGAACCTTTTACAAGGTCGAGCATGTCACCGCAGGTTAAACAGGAATACGAGCAGATAGCCGCTTCCCTCTGGCAGGTTTACAACAAAAAGATTGCCGGTCGTCAGGTGGTGTTTGACAAGCCCGACCAGATCCTGCCTTCGGCTACTGAATATGTTAAGCAGCTTGAAAGTCTTGACGGAGATGAAAGCGCACTGGCGCTCAAAAACAAGCTTGTCGACGAGGTTAAACCGGTTACTGATGTAATGTTTGATTTTGCCAAACTCTACGGCACCGAGCAGAATTCGATCTATCCTAGAACCATTGACTATCGCGACTATCTGAAAAACTTTGATAATGTAGTCTTCCACAGCAGCAACAAAGTTGCCGTGGTCTACGGCATAGGTGAAATCACCGATGAGTCGGAGTCACCACTGGACTTTACTCCTCAAAACATCGTACCGCTTTTAGAGAAGATCTGCGTAAACGACGAAATCAAATCCGTCGTCTTCTATATAAATTCTCCTGGTGGTTCGGTAGTTGCCTCCGAAAAGATCAGACGGGCACTGGATAAGGTCAGATCACACGGTAAGAAAGTGGTGATTTACATGAACGATATGGCAGCCTCAGGTGCCTACATGATCTCAACTGCCGGTGATTACCTGATGGCTACTGACAGTACCATTACCGGATCTATCGGTGTCTTTGCCATTTCTCCACGCTTTGACGGTCTGCTCAATGAGCAGGGCGTAAACGAGGATGGCGTGGCAACCCACGAATTTGCCGAAAGCTTTATTGCCAAGGAAATGACTGATAACACCGCTAATTTGGTGCAAAGTTCAATCAACGGCACCTACAAACGCTTTGTCGCTTTAGTCTGCAAAGCCCGTAACCTTGACCAGAAGGATTACTACAATTTTGCCGAAGGTCGTATTTTTATGGCTAAGGATGCTTTAGACAAAGGACTTATCGACAGGATAGGCTCTTATGATGAGGCCATTACCAAAGCCGAGGAATTGGCAAACCTCAAGGAAGACGAAACCGAGGTGATCCCGCTGTTGCCTGAGGATGAGCAGACCATCCCGATGCTGCAGCGTCTGATTCTGCGCGGCAGTTACTCGTTTTTGCCGGCAGAGATTGTTAAAGGAGAACTGGACTTCTTCCTAAAGAGCGTGCGTAAACCGCAGCACAGACCTGAGGTTATGGCCATAATCCCGCTGAAGACCCCGAAACTTTAAATCTTTATACAGTGGGTATCACCATCATCCCAGATGGAGGGACCCACTACCTTAACAAAACTTTACAGCCCCCTTTTTCACTTTCCCCTCCTGCGCCTGAATAGTCAGATATGCTACGTAATGCGAGGATCTGCTCAAGACAGAAACTTCAGGCCGATTACTCCAGACAGAATAGATAAGACGCATACCCCCTGCAAAACAGAAACACTCTCGTGCAGCAAAAAAATTCCCAAAATAAAAGTACCTGCTGTACCTATTCCAGTCCAGACTGCGTAGGCAGTACCAAGAGGAATTCCTTTCAACGCCAGTGACAGAAAGCCAAAACTTATCAGCATCAGGAAGATGGTGAAGAAGCTTGGCAGTAATTTACTGAATCCTTCAGAATATTTCATGACCACCGCCCAGCCAATCTCGCTAAGACCTGCTATCAGAAGATACAACCAACACATAGTTTTTTTCTCCCGTAATATGCCTGACCTCAAACCGTTATAGCGAGGTTACTTCTGTGTTGCTTATTATCGCTGATCTAGAAAAAAATTGAACATATCTATTTCAGTAGATCCTTAGTCACGCTTAGGATGATCTAGCTGATGTAGTTCACTCATTCTTGCAACCACCACATATGATAAAATTGAAACAGTTGTGAAAAAGAGGCTCTTATGAAGAAAGATGTTTTGTTGTACAAAGGCGGAGAGGATTTTGCTGAAATCATCAGTGATGGAGCTTACTACGTTGACAAAACCGCTTACCTTAAAGAACTCTTAAGTACAGGAGCGATAAAAAACTCTCTTTTTATCCGTCCGCGCCGCTTTGGCAAGACTCTTAATATGAGCATGATAAAAGAGTTCTGCAAACTCAATTACCAGAATCCTGGTGACAAATCCTATCAGCAAAAACTCTTCATCGACAACGGCAGAAACCTTGCTGTGGCAGGAGATGAATATCAAGAACTGCGTGACAAGGTCATGGGAGAGTTTCCTGTCATCAGTATCTCCTTTAAGACTGTTGAAGGCGGTAGTTTTGATGCAGCGGTATCGCAGCTGCTCTATAAATTCAGTCTGATTTATGACGAGTTTTCCTTCCTGCTGAATAGTACAAAACAAGATCCTGACGATATTAGTGATTTCAGGGATAACAAGAAATTCTGCAAAACCAAACAGGACGAACTTGGTGACACTCAACTTTTGAATAGAGCAATATCCATCATAGGCAAAGCAATTCCTAAAATCGGTCAGATGCTCTATAAGGAGTATGGCAGAAAAGTCCTAGTCATTATTGATGAGTATGATGTACCGCTACAGAAAGCGGTGATAGCAGAAGAGCCGTATTACAACAAAATGCTCAATATCATCAGAACGTTAAGTGGTAATACCTTTAAAAAGGACAATGAACCGTGGCTTTACAAAGGCATCATCTCAGGCTGTCTGCGTATTGCCCACCAGAGTGTCTTCACCGATGCCAACAACTTTACCACCTATGGTATGAAAGATGAGCCTTACACCGGATTCTTTGGCTTTACCAAGGATGAAACTTTAAAACTGCTCTCTGACTGCGGTTTATCTGATAAAGAGAGTGAGGTTAAAGAATGGTATGACGGTTACCGTTTTGGTAAAAATCATGTCTTCTGTCCATGGAGTCTTATAAGTTACTGCAATGCCGCTCTGCACGGAGGCAATGATAAGCCACAGCCATTCTGGGTCAACACCAGCGGCAATGACCTTATTACCATGTTTACCAAAAACAGCATGGAAGCACAGGAAGAGTCAAAACTATCTAAACTGCAGCAGCTGCTTGATGGCGATAGCGTCACTATCAGTCTTGAGGAATTTACTACCTATCCAGACCTACGAGAGGGTGTCAGTTTTGATGTCTTCATGACGTTGATGCTGCATACCGGATATGTCACCTATGCTGATGATGCAGACTTCTTAAATGACGTAAAAATCAGAATCCCTAATAAAGAGGTTCTCTCCTGTTTTAGAACCAAACAGAAGTTTTTGTACGGTGAGAACAATCCCTA
>JAGBLM010000077.1 GCA_017635415.1 Succinivibrio sp.
CTCTACGGAGAGGATAATCCCTACTGGTACCAGCAGGCTTTAAAACTTGTCGATTTACTCATGAACAATAGTGCTGATGAGGCACAGATGCTCATCAACATCATGCTAAAAGAATTTTTAAGTATCAGAAATACCGGTGATGAACTCTACTACCATGGCTTTATGACCGGTATTCTTGGTCTTGCTACTGCAACTAGGGGCCTGGAATATCACGAGGAAATCGAGACCGGAACCGGTTTTTCAGATATTATCATTGATAGTTTTGATACCAAAACAGCATGTATTCTGGAACTTAAGAGGGTTGAAAAACTTGAGGACTGCTATGACGCAGCTCAGACTGCGGTCAGGCAGATAATTCAAAAAGACTATGCCGCAAAATTTATTTCCAGAAGATACAAGAAAGTCTTTGGTCTGGGAATCGGCTTTGCCAAAAAGAGTTGTGAGATTGTTTCCCTTGGGGATCTGGTGGAAGATTCTGTTGATCAGTAGAGTTGATTAAAAGGCGTAAAAAGACCCCGTCATTCAGGGCGGGGATCTGAGGCGCCAGACTAATCAGGGGGTATTTGTTGAGCTATGTACTTTCTGATAATTGGCTGAGTGAACCTCATAAGAGGTCATCAGCCACAACCCACCGAAGCGGACCAAAAATTAGTTTCTGCAGTAGGGATCCTCTTGCTTTTGCAAGAGGCTGACGTCAATTGGTAGTATCAGTTGTCGGAGCGGTATTGTCAGTTCTAGGTCTCCTCTGAAAATCAGGACGTGCCGCCTTAACCTCGAGCACTATATCCATTTTGCCTTTATCTACTTCGGCAATTATTTCAGTCGGCATATCTTTGGCAAGGTAGGCCCAGTTTCTGTCATCATCAAGAATTACAGTTATGCTGTCTTGATTGGCGTCGGTAAACTCGAATGCTTCATCTCCCAGATATTTGGTGAGTTTACCCTTGACTTTAACAATCTGGTCGTCCTTGGCATTTTTCTTGATTTCAGCAATGGTGGTGGCCTCTAATTTATCAGCTTCAGAAAAACCTCTGGGCATGCGATGTTCACTGTCAAACTGTCCACATCTGGCGTAGTCATGACCATCTCCGTAATGCTGACCGTTGTAGTAATGGTGTTCTGCGAGGGCAGTACTTGATGAAGCAACGACAAAAACTGAGGCGAGGACGGTTACGATAAGTTTATTCATAGTTTGAGCTCCTAAAAACATGATGACTCACAGCCATCTCTTGTTCATAAAGGTAGCAAAGAGAACTTAGATAAAACTTAGGTTCGTGCAAATTGTCAGTTTTTTTGTTTGAGATCACTTGCAATGCAGCGGCACCGCATTTGCCGTTCCTCAAGCCTGGTTCTTGCTTCAACCTCCAGAATAATCGCCTCAAGCAGAGAACTTAGAGGTGAGCCACTGCTGTAGTCGGCGGGGGCAAAGTAGGAGATACGCTGGTCCTCAAGCAGTTTTGCCACCTGTTGGGTATTGTTTCTGGTCGGATCGTAGACACCCACGGCATACCCTTTGTAGGTGTTAAGAAGTTTCATGCACGGTACATCGGTCATGCTGTCACCTATGTAGACCATGTTTGTGAAAGGAATACGCATGTCACTGCGACTCATATAGTCATTTACCGTTTCATCGCTGACATCGAGTATCCCCTTGGAAATACGGAATAAAAACTGAGTTTTATTGGTGTAGTTGATATTCTGTGCAGGCCAGACCGCTTCTCCTTGCTCATTATAGAGGAAGGAGTTGGCATAAATGCGCTTGAAATGGTGTCCGATCCTAGTGCCTTCGATCATTTCGTAAATTCCTGAGGAGAGAATGTAGTGTTCAACAGTAATATGGTGTTTAAGTCCGAAGGCGTTTATCCGCTCAAACCAGGATGTTACTCCTTCATACAGTCTGACTCTGCTGCCAAAGTTCTTAAGACTTTCTTTGGTGACCTTAAATTTGTTCTGTGCCCCTCTGAGCATCATGTACATATAGGCCAGATTACTGTCCATCTGATGCTGTTTTGCCATACGGTTGACCTGTTCCCAGAACTCCGCAGGATTGGCAGACAATTCCTGAATATATCCTTGGGCCTGCATTTCAACAGGAGTTAGAGTACGGTCAAAATCATAACAAATAGCCATGATTTGATTCTTTTTTACTGCACCTTGGTCTGTCATCTTCTTCCTCTCAGATCAATCTGCCTCTGTTCTCTTTGTTAGTCTTAAACTTTAATTGTTTGATACCAGCCTCAGAAAGATAAATAAAACTTTTATAATCAGTATATTATTTGATATTAACACGAGTTTGACAAAAAAAATTGAAAAAGTTTGTTGACATTAAAACTGAGTTCTTTATAATGACCCCCGTTGTTCGATACAACTCCTACTACGAACGGTAGGGGTATAGCCAAGTGGTAAGGCAACGGGTTTTGATCCCGTCATGCGCTGGTTCGAGCCCAGCTACCCCTGCCACCTGTTGTATTGGCACTGCACCGTTGGGGTATAGCCAAGTGGTAAGGCAGCGGATTCTGATTCCGCCATTTCCTAGGTTCGAGCCCTAGTACCCCAGCCAGACGGTGAATCTGCATTAAATGGCTAAGTAGCTCAGTCGGTTAGAGCGCGGCACTCATAATGCTGAGGTCACTGGTTCGATTCCAGTCTTAGCTACCAACCTGAAATATAATCATAAAGCCTCATTCTGTTTCAATGAAGTTGAACGTCATGTGAACTGACATAAATCTGAGGATATTTCTGATGATTAAGCTTAATCTGAATCGTGGAATAGGACCGGGACTGGTTTTCGTTTTACTCTCTTTTTTGCTGCTGTCTCTGTCAAGACTGGGACTTTATATCTGGGTACACGATGAAATTCCGGAGGGTTATTCTGCCTTTATCTTTCTACAGGGACTGAGAATTGATGTGGCCACGATCTGCGGTTTATACGTAGTACCGTTTTTGTTGCTGATCCTATGTGTTATCAGACCGCTTGCCAGAATACTCTCCTTTGCTGCCGCTCTGCTGATGGTGTTGGGGTTTGCCTTTCTGGTTATGAATGAAGCGGCAACTCCGGGGTTTATACTTGAGTATGGTGTAAGACCAAATCACATTTATGTGGCTTACCTTAAATATCCAAAGGAAGTCTTTTCCATGCTGTTGTCGGGGCATATCGTAGCCCTGCTTTCAAGTGTGGTACTGATTATTCTTGCGCTACTTTTGGGCTCTTATATTGCTAGAAAAGTATTTAAAGACTATGAGCCACTGCGCGTAAAAGGGGCGCTTTTGACTTTCCTTATCATCTGTCTTATAGTCCCTGCCGGTATTCGCAGTACCACAGGACGCAGACCTCTGAATCCGTCTATGGTGAGTTTTTGTGAATCGCAGCTGGCCAATTCTATCCCGCTTAACTCAAGTTATTCTGCGGTTTACGCCTTTACGCATCAGGTGCCGCAGCTTTCTGCCAACGATATATATGGCTTTTCTGATGACAAGGAGATCATGCAGGCTGCTGTTTCCCTGTCAGCAGGTGATTTTGCCACCCCTAATGAGACCTGCCTTGTCAGACAGACCATTGTGCCAGTAAACACGGGAAAGCGTAAGAATGTGGTTATCCTGCTTGAGGAAAGTTTGGGTGCTGCTTTTGTCAAGTCCTTGGGCGGTGATGGTCTGACTCCTTATCTTGAGAAATTAAAAGGAGATGGCTGGTGGTTTACCAATATGTTTGCAACTGGCAATCGCTCTGTTCGCGGTCTTGAGGGAGTTACCGCAGGTTACCCGCCAAGTCCTCTGCACAGTACGGTAACTCTGCCTGAAACCCAGAATGGTATTGCTAATCTTGCCAATATCTTCAAGAGTGTAGGCTATGAAACCGCGTTTATTTATGGCGGTGAAAACCATTTTGATAACATGGCCACCTATTTCCGCGGCAATGGTACCAAACTGCTCATTGATCAGCGTGATTACGATAATCCTGATTTTGTTGCCTCCTGGGGCGTGAGTGATGAGGATCTGTTCAGACGCGCCGATGAGCAGTTTACCAAATGGCATCAGGAGAACAAACCTTTCTACGCCCTGGTATTCACCAGTTCGTTCCACGATCCGTTTGAGATCCCGGAGGGCAAGGTTAAACTTGAAGGCGAAAAGAGCAGGTGGTCTGATGAAAAGATGCTGGCAGCCAAATATGCTGACTATGCTCTTTACAATTATATGCAGAAGGTCAGACAGTCTGATTATTATGAGGATACCATCTTCATTATCATCGCCGACCATGAGAGTAAGGTTTATGCCAACAGTTCCTTCCCGGTCTGGGAATATCATATTCCTGCTCTGATTATGGGTAAGGATATAGCGCCACGAGTGGACGAGCGCATTGTGAGCCAGATTGATGTTGCACCAACTCTTCTGTCTTTAGCTGGAATCGGTGGTACCTTCCCGTTTGTCGGACAGGATCTGAACAGGGGGAATATCAAGGAACGTGCTCTGCTTGGACTTTATGAGACCTTTGCCTATGTGGAAAGGGACAAGGTCGCGGTACTGCATCCTGCCAAAAAAGCTTTTATGTACAGACCTGACTTTAAAGATCAGACACTCTCTGCACTTGATAATGATGAAGAGTTCATAAAAAGAGCCGCAGCCATTGAGAATCTTGGTCCTTATATGTACAGACACGGCTCAACATCCATGCAGAAATGCACCCTGCTCAGTGACTGACTCTGCTCCCGCGGCTTTGTCCGCGAGGTCTTGCAAAGTCACCGATTAAACCAAAGGAGCTGAAAACCGGTAACTGTTGCAGTGATTTTCGCGTCATCAATGACTTGCACTGATTCAGACAGAGATCTTCCATGTGAGCCATGAAGGTGTTTTTTTGGCGTCGGAAAAGTCTGTTCTGCCAGTGCTCTGATTGGGTGCGGCAACCGCAGAATTACACAAAATATGATCCTCATCATACAATATGAGAATACTGCAAACGAATTCTAGCGCCGGAGTACTGAATTGATACCCTCAATTAAAAACCTGCCTAAAGTAGACAGTCTTTATGCAAAATACTTTGAAATCTTGAAACAAAGCGGTTTTAAAGGTGAAATCGAATATAACTATTCAAGTCGTCTTTTAGGGGCGACGGATAACTCGGTGTATCAGTGCCTGCCCAACGGCATCCTTTTCCCTAAGGATGAGGCCGATATTGTTACCGCCATGAGCCTGCGCTGTCAGCCTGAGTTCTGTTCGCTCATTGTTACACCGCGCGGCGGCGGTACGGGGACCAACGGACAGTCTTTGAACAAAGGCGTAATGATTGACTGTTCTAGGCACATGAAAGGAACCTCTGATTTCAGTTTGCAAAAGAGGGAGATCACGGTTCAGAGCGGAGTCATCAAAGATGAACTCAATGATTTTCTAAAACCTCAAGGACTGTTTTTCTCTCCTGAACTTTCTACCTCAAACCGTGCCACGATTGGCGGCATGATAAGCAATGATGCTGCGGGACAGGGGTCGCTCAAATACGGACGTACCTCCACGCATATCAAGTCGGTTAAAGTGGTTCTTTGTGACGGTTCAGTGGCCGTTTTTGCTCCGGTAAGCGGCGCTCAATTACAGGAGAAACTGGCAAGACAGGATCTTGAAGGGGAAATATACCGCGGCTGCTACTCTCTTTTGAAAGAAAAGCGTCAGGATGTTATGGAGATCTTTCCGCAACTGAACCGCTTTATGACCGGCTATGACCTTTATCATGCCTACGACGAGCAAACTGATACCTTAAATCTTGCCAGATTAATCTGCGGTGCCGAGGGAACCCTAGGCATTATCTGTGAAGCCACTTTAGACCTTACTCCTCTGCCTAAATTCAGAGAACTTCTGGTCGTCACCTACGAAAATTTCGACAGTGCACTGCGCCATGCCGTCAAACTTGTGGAT
Organism: Succinivibrio sp.; assembly: GCA_017635415.1. Lineage (GTDB taxonomy): Bacteria > Pseudomonadota > Gammaproteobacteria > Enterobacterales > Succinivibrionaceae > Succinivibrio. Next base: position 5,899 of record JAGBLM010000077.1, read on the forward strand.
GCGGGAGTGCTGTCTGTTGAGACAGTAGATAGCAGGGTGCTGAATCTTGCCCGCGCGGACGTGGTCTGGTCCTCGGTTCGCTCCTATATCAAAGGGTGTGCGGGCCATGAAATTTCGGGGATAAATATTGTCGAATTTGCAGGACAGGATGCTACGGAGGAACATCAGCGTCTTCAGAGACTGCTTAAGGAAATTGAGTACAGTGCCAGCACCTTCGAGGGTGGCATTATAGGTGTCACTCAGGTCTCAGCTGAGGACGGAATTAACGCTGTATACGGCATGCGTAAAAAAGCGGTCGGGCTATTGGGATCTGCTGCCGGCAGGGCAAAACTGGTGCCTTTTACCGAGGATACGGTTGTTCCTCCTCGCGAACTTGCCGATTACATTCTCGAGTTCCGTGCACTGCTTGATTCGATGCATGTTACCTACGGCATGTTTGGTCACGTCGACTGCGGACTGATGCATGTTCGTCCTGCTCTTGATCTGACGACCGATGAGGATCGCAGGAAACTTATCACCATTTCAGAAGGGGTGGTGAAACTGGTCAGAAAATATCACGGTCAGATGTGGGGTGAACACGGACGCGGCTATCGGGCCTGTTTTGGGCAGACCTTCTTTAAATCTCTCTATGAGTCGGCAAGACGAGTCAAGGCTCTGTTTGACGCTAGTAATGTCCTAAATCCAGGCAAGATCTGTGTTCCTTTCGGAAACGATAAGGATAAACTGGTGGCGATTGACTCTCTGATGAGAGGTGATCTTGACCGCACCATTCCAGAACAGGTAAGAGAGAACTTCAGGGGAGCTTTAAGCTGTAACGGTAACGGACAGTGCTTCTCCTACCAGGACTCGGCTCTGATGTGTCCGAGTTACCGCTATACCAAAAAACGTACCCGCTCGCCAAAAGGTTACAGTGAACTGATGCGTGACTGGTTAAGACAGCTTAATGATCGCGGTTTCAATGCCTCATCAGAAGAGCTTGTTTCCCTGACGCATAACTCCAATCCCTTAAGTTTTTTAAGACGTGCCTTCAATACACTCTCCGGCGGTGATGATTTCAATCATGAATATCTTCAGGAACTGGCAACCTGTCTGTCCTGCAAGTCCTGCAAGAGTATCTGTCCGGCTCACGTCAATGCCGCCGACCTGAACTCTCGCTTCCTGTCGTTATACTACGGACGCTATTTAAGACCGCGCATGGATCTTCTGACTCTGAATGCCGAGCGTTTTATTCCGCTGGGTGCAAAGTTCCCGACCCTGTCAAATTCTCTATTGCGCACGAAGCTGTGCCGTTATGTTATGGAGCATTTTTTCGGTTTTATTGATTTACCTGAATTCAGCGAGGTTTCCTTTGACAGACTCTGCAAAGAACAGGGCTTTGGCTTGCTGAGTGTAGCAGAGGCTTTGGAGTCAGATGCGCAGGTCCTGATTGTTACCGATCCTTTCACTGTTGCCTACGAGGCTCACGGTCTTATCAGTCAGGCCAAAATCATGCGCGCCTTAGGTTTTTCCGTACATTTCCTAAAGCCTTATGTCAACGGTAAACTTATGGTTATTCGCGGCGACAGACAGCGTTTTGTTCATTATGCCGCCCGTCAGGCAGCCCGACTTGAGCGTCTGCACAGCAGAGGTATGACTCTGGTGGGCTTTGACCCGGCGCTTTCTATATGCTACCGCGATGAGTATACTCAGCTTCTTGGTGACAGGCGAGGAAGTTTTTGTGTGCTCCTGCCGGAAGAATGGTTCGCGCAGGTGTTAAAGGATAAAAAGGTACACGACAGATGTGACAGGTTCAGAGAACTTATAAGCAAAAATGCAGCGCCTGAAGATCTTATGCCTTATTATCTGTTCACGCACTGCACTGAGAGAGCGCTTGTCAGTTCAAGTGTGATTTCCTGGCAGGAAACTCTTAAAGCCTTTGGTCTTAAGGTTGAGCCTCTGATGGTTTCATGCTGCGGCATGGCCGGACTGCACGGACATATTGCCGCCTACAGGGATGAAACCTATGGGGTCTATGAGCGCAACTGGAAGAGACATATCTCCGCTCATCCGTTTGATCACTGTCTGATCACCGGCTTTAGCTGCCGTTCTCAGGTGAGGAGAATGGAAGGCAGACAGGCTCTGCATCCTCTGTCGGTTCTTGATAGACTGCTGGAGAAGACTCATGTCTGGTAACTTCACTGATCGTCTGGTTGCTTCTTGTGGCTGTATCGTTTTTCTGCTTGGCGGACCACTTGTGATGTTTTACCTTGCTGCGTTTTTTCCTGCAGGGGGTGATTTTCTGCCGCCAGGACTTTTTCCTGCCGTATTCGGCAGTTTCAGTTCTGCCTGCGGGCTACTGTTCATTTTCTGGTCTATCAGGGAACTGCACGTTAAAGGTCAGGGAGGCATCGCCTCTTTTGGTCGGATACATCTTACTTCCAAAACAAAAAATCTCGTGACCAGCGGACCTTATGCCGTATGCCGAAATCCTATGCACCTAGGACTGGTGCTGTTTTATTTGGGCATATCTTGTGCTATAAATTCACTATATAGTTTGCTGTTTCCGCTGACGGTTTTTCTTGTTGCCAGCGTGGCAGCCGTATTTATTGATGAGCCACGTTTAAAGCGCGATTTTGGTGTCGAATATGATCGATGGGCCGCTAAAGTGCCACGTTTCTGGCCAAGAATAATCAGAAATTAAATAAGATAGAGGAGCTTTTAAATGACTTTAATGTCAGGTGCGCAGATGCTGGTTCGTACTCTCGAAGATCTGGGAGTTGACCACCTGTTCGGTTATCCTGGCGGAGCTGTATTGGATATTTATGATGCTCTGCTCGATTCAAAGAAAATTCATCACGTCCTTGGTCGTCATGAACAGGGCGTAGCGCATGAGGCTGACGGTTATGCCCGTGCCACCGGACGCGTCGGTGTCTGTCTGGTTACTTCTGGTCCTGGTGCAACCAATACCGTTACCGCCATTGCTACTGCATATATGGATTCCATTCCTCTAGTGGTGATTACCGGTCAGGTCGGTACACCGCTGATCGGTTCTGATGCTTTTCAGGAAGTTGATACGGTTGGTATCACCCGTCCTATAGTCAAGCATTCCTATCTTTGTCAGAGTCCGCTTGATATTCCAAAGTATCTGCGTCAGGCTTTCTATCTGGCTGCCTCAGGTCGCCCAGGACCGGTGGTAGTCGATGTGCCGAAGGATTGTGTCGGTCCGTCACGCCGTTTTGAATACCCAGAAGATCAGCAGGTGGTGATGCGTTCATACAATCCAAATCTGCTTGGTCATCGCGGTCAGATAAAAAGAGCGGCCAAACTTCTTTCTGAGGCTAAGCATCCTGTGTTAATGGTCGGGGGCGGTGCTGTAATCTCCAAGGCAGCCGACAAGGTCAGAAAACTTGCCCACGATTTTAACCTGCCGGTAACCTCAACGCTGATGGGGTTGGGGGTTTTCCCGGGGACTGACCGTCAGTTTCTGGGTATGCTCGGTATGCACGGTACCTATGAGGCGAACGAGGCAATGGATAAGGCCGATCTGGTGCTGGCTTTGGGGGTCCGCTTTGATGACCGTGTTACCAACAGCGTTCAGAAATTCTGTCCGGCGGCTAAGATAGTTCACGTCGATATCGATCCTGCTTCCATCTCCAAGACTGTCAATGCGGATCTGCCGATTGTCGGTGATGTGGATACGGTTCTCGGACAACTGCTTGAGACTATTGAGGAGCAGGGAATTGTCTGCGATAAGGATGCGCTTGAGGGCTGGTGGAAACAGATTGAGCAGTGGCGTCACTTGGATTGTCTGCGCTATAAGAGCGATCCGCAGCTGATCCAACCGCAGGATGTCATCAGGTCACTGTATAAGGCAACTTCCGGCAGGGCCATTATTGCCACCGATGTCGGTCAGCATCAGATGTTTGTTGCTCAGCACTATCAGTTTGACGAGCCGCGTCATCTTCTGACCTCTGGCGGGTTGGGCACCATGGGCTACGGTTTCCCTGCTGCCATCGGCGCCAAGGTCGGCTGTCCTGACGAGACAGTCTGTCTTGTGACCGGCGACGGATCATTCCAGATGAACATTCAGGAACTTTCCTGCTGTCTTGAGTTCAATATTCCGGTGAAGATTTTTCTTCTTGATAACCATACTCTTGGTATGGTCAGACAGTGGCAGAGAATGTTCTATCGCGGCCGTATAAGTTCAACCTCGCTCAATTCCAATCCTGATTTTGTGGCTCTGGCCAAGGCCTATGGTCACGAAGGATTCAGAGTGGAAAAGCCGGGTGAACTTGACGGTGCCATCAGGAAGGCGCTGGCAATGAAGGATAAGCTCGTGATTGTGGATGTGGTCTGCAATACCGATGCAATGGTACTGCCAATGCAGCAGATGCGTGGCAGCATGGGCGATATGTTCCTGAACGAGGATTAAGATGCGTCAGATAATTTCAATTCTTCTCGAGAACGAGACCGGTGCTCTGTCACGCGTGGTGGGACTGTTCTCCCAGCGTGGCTACAACATTGAGAATATTACGGCTGCTCCTACCGAGGACAACACCATTTCCCGCATTACTATACTGACGCAGGGAGACAATGTCTCGGTGGAACGCATCACCAAACAGCTGCATAAACTGGTTAATGTCATCAAGGTTTCGAGTCTTGAAGACGACAGTCAGGGGATTGTTGAGCGGGAAATTCTGTTCATCAAGGTGCAGTGCATAGGTCATACTTTAAGAGAGGAGATCAAGAATCTGTGCGATATCTTTAAGGCAGAGATTGTTGATGTTACTCCTGAACTTTATATTCTGCAGTATGTGAACACTTCTGCAGAGATCGACCGTTTCCTTAAGGCCATCGCTGAGCAGGCAGACGTAATCGAGACAGTTCGTTCCGGGGTTTGCGGTATCTTCCGCGGCGACCATGCGTTGCATTCATAATAATTTTTAAAGCCGCTAGGATGCGGCTTTGGTGTATTCATGGCTGACTTGACTGAACAGATAAAGAAAATGCACGAGGCTGATGATTTCTTTGGTATCATCAGACTTATCGAGGCACAATCTGAATCAACTTATGAACTGGCTTTGCAGTATGCACGAGCCTGTATTAATGCCGCCCGCAAGACCTCGGACAGTTTTACGCTGACCCAGAAAGCCCAGGAGGCACTGGACAGATATGCCATACAGGGTAAGGATGACCCTTACTGGCTTTTCTATAAAGGTTTTGCGCTCTATCTTGAGGGACTGGTACCGGAGAGTATCACCCGTCTTGAAAGAGCAATGCGTTTTATCAGGGTGGGGGAAGATCAGGCTCTGTTTGCGCATGTCAGCAATCTCGCCGCAGTCTGCAAGGCTGAACTTATTGAAGCAGAATTCCCGGGGATTGACCATCAGGAGAAGGATGAACTTTTAGCCCATATTAAAGAGCAGTTTGGTCCTGTACATAAACTGGCAGGTGCCTATAAGGTGGATATTCTGCATGTCGGTCCGAATGAGAATCATCCTTATCACGTGCTGATGACCTGCGGATTGTCAGGGCGCAGACTGCCAGTCCCCGAAGGCTTTGACGTCAAGAGCAACTCCAGACTTGAACTGTGCATTATGCTGCCGGAAAACTATGAGTTCGTAAATGATAAGGATCGGGACTGGCCGGTATTTTTACTGCTTAAACTGATTGAGCAGATTATTTCTTCGCAGGAATTTATCGGTTTTGGCTATTATATCGATTACGGCAGACCATTCAGTCTTGCCACTAATTTCTGCGGACTGATGCTTACTGCTCTTGGAGATTATCCTGGAGTAAGTCAGAGCAAGGTTATGCCTTCTGGTGAAGTGGTGCACTTTTTCCAGGTGGTACCGCTCAAGAAAATGGAAGTTGAATACAGAAGCCGTCATACGGCTTCTGCACTGCTTAATAAATTCAAATCAAACGGCATATCACTTACTCCGGTTGATGAAAACCGTCCGGATGTTGGTGCCGGTGTGGATAGTGTTGGAGTGTAAGTTTAATTATGGAAAAGTTAAACGGTTCCGCTCAGGTAATACGCACACTTGAAGATCTCGGCGTTACGGAGATTTTCGGATATCCTGGGGCTGCCATCGTAGATATTTACGATGAACTGTATTCCTCAAAAAAGATTCATCATTCGCTGGTTCGTCATGAGCAGGCTGCGGTACACATGGCCGACGGTTATGCCCGTGCGACAGGAAAGGTCGGTGTCGCACTGGTGACCTCAGGTCCAGGAGCTACCAATACCGTTACCGCCATTGCAACAGCCTACATGGATTCTATTCCGGTGGTGCTGATTACCGGTCAGGTTAGTACAAATCTGATAGGTTCAGATGCTTTTCAGGAGGTGGATACCGTCGGAGTAACAAGGCCGGTGGTCAAGCACAGTTTTCTGTGCAAAAAACCTGAAGATGTAGCTGATTTCATCCGCAAGGCTTTCTATATTGCCTCAACCGGTCGTAAAGGTCCGGTTGTTGTTGATATTCCTAAGAACTGTCAGAATCCACGCTACTTTTTTGATTATGAGAATATTCCCCTGAGCGAGATTCATTTACGCTCCTATAATCCTACCGTTTTAGGTCACAAAGGACAGGTCAAGCGAGCGGCAACCGAACTTGCCAAAGCTAAATGTCCGGTACTGCTGGTCGGCGGTGGTGTCATTCAGGCTGACGCCTGCGGGGAACTGCAGACGCTTGCCAGACGCATGAATCTGCCGGTCTGTTCCACGCTGATGGGCATCAGTGCCTATCCGTCCGATGATAGACAGTTCCTGGGACTGGTCGGTCTACACGGTCTTTATACGGCAAACCACGCGATGCATAACTGTGATCTGCTGTTCACTGTGGCAGTACGTTTTGATGACCGGGTGACAAATAACGTGCAGAAGTTCTGTCCGAAGGCCAAGATTGTGCATATTGATGTGGATCCGGCCTCGATTTCAAAAGTTATTCACTCGGACATTCCGATTGTTGGTGATGCCAAGGCTGTCTTAAATCAGGTGTTAGATGCACTTGATGAACTGAAACTTTCAGCTAACCCTGAACTTGACTCCTGGTGGGAGAGCATAGAGCAGTCAAGACGGGAGCGTCCTCTTACCTATAATAAAAACAGTAAGAACATTCAGCCTGAAGAGGTTATTGAGGCGATTTCTAATGCGGTTTTGGGGCGAGATGATGTCTATGTGACCACTGACGTTGGTCAGCATCAGATTTTTACGGCGCAGTATTTTAAATTCGCTCATCCGCGTCATTTTTTGACTTCCGGCGGTTTAGGCACTATGGGCTTTGGATTCCCTGCTGCTGCCGGGGTTAAATCAGCTCTTCCACAGGCCTGTGTCATCTGTATTACCGGGGATGGCTCCTTTCAGATGAACATGCAGGAACTGTCTACCTGTAAACAGTATCATCTGCCGGTTAAGATTTTTATCCTTGATAACCACGCCTTAGGTATGGTGCGTCAGTTCCAAACCGTTTTCTACAAGGAACGCTATTCAGCAACATGTCTTGATGATAATCCTGATTTTGTTAAACTTGCTGATGCCTTTGGTCATAAAGGCTTAAGGGTGACGGAGAAAAAAGATCTTGAGGAGACCATCAACAAGGCGCTCTCGCTTAAGGATGATCTGGTAATTGTGGACATTCGCACTGATACTGATGAAATCGTTTTCCCGTGGCAGCGCAGCGGTGGCTCAATTGAAGATCAGATGTTTAGTAAGGAGGATGCCTGATGAGACGCGTGATATCTATTCTGATTGAAAATGAGGCAGGCTCGCTCTCAAGAGTAGTAGGTTTATTCTCACAGCGCGGTTATAACATTGAAAGTCTGACCGTAGCGCCTACGGATGATGCCACCCTGTCAAGATGTACCATTCTGACTGATGGCGATAAGATGGAGGTAGAGCAGATCACCAAACAGTTGCATAAACTGGTCTGCGTCTATCGTGTCTCAGCTCTTGACGAAGAAGCTGAGGGCGGACTGGAGCGTGAACTGGTTCTGCTGAAGATTGCAACTCCTAACCGCAATGTGCGCGACGAGATCAAATCTCTCGCGGATATTTTCGCCGCCAGAATTGTCGATGTTAATCCTGAAATATACACTCTGCAGTTTGCAGGATCATCAACTGAGGCCGATAACTTTGTCAGCACTGTCTGCAAATCAGCAGAGGTGATGGAAGTGGTGCGCTCAGGTGTGCTCGGTATTGCCAGAGGCTCACATTCAATGCACAACTAGACTTCTGTGGTAACGACGGATCAGTCTGTGTGATCCGTCGTAAATTTAACTATCCTCATTGGGCGCACTCGCATCTTCAAGCATCGCAAAGTCATGCTCAAACTGATCTTCAAGCGGTTCAGACTCAATGGTCATCCCCTGTTCCTTCATCAGCACGCCGGGAGCCTTGCTACGGAAATTCTCAAGACGCTTTTTAAGATTGCCTCTGCCGTTTGATAGTCTGTCTCCGAGAGTGATCAGTGCCTTGTCCATAGATTCCTGTTTTTTTCTGACATCGTCAAAACTTTCGGCAACTTTTTCAAACTGGTTGTAAACAGCCTGGGCATCGAGTGCCAGTTTACGCATCCGCTCGTTCTGATGTGAGAGCATCCACAGATTTGATACCACACGCAAGGCTGGGATCAGTGTCGATGGAGACACAAGGTAAATGCCTTTTCTGGCGGCATCATCATAAAGTGATGGTTCTTTCTGCAGTACCAGGGTTAAGGCTCCGTCAATAGGTACAAACATAAAAACAAAAGAAGGGGAGTTCAGACTCTTAAACTCGCTGTAATCACGCTTGGCAAGACCGGAAATGTGGGCTTTAAATGAATTTAAATGACCCTTGAGACTCATCTCTTTAATTCCTTCGTTTGAAGCGTTAACGTAATTGGTGTAATCGGTAAGGGTACATTTGGCATCGATAATCAGGGCATGATTGTCCGGCAGTCTTATAACCACGTCCGGCCTTCCCATCTCACCTAAGGCACGATTGCCTGCCGCTTCCCTCAGGTATTCAACACCGTTGGTAAGCCCTGAAGCGTCGAGTACTCTTTCAAGTTGCAGTTCACCCCACATGCCCTGACTCTTTCCGCCAGAACGCAGAGCCTTTGACAGATCAGTTGCCTGATCGGACAGTTTAATCTGCGCCTCCTGCAGTTTTTTAAGTTCCACACTTAAGGCTCCGGCCTGTTCTGATGCATTCTTCTGCGTGCTCTGCAGGTAGTTGCGGAAGGTGTCAAGTTCCTCCTTAAGAGGCTGGACGGCTTTTTTAAAGTGCTCGGAGGATGCCTCCTGCAGTGCCTCAGAGCGCTCCTTTAGCATCTTATTTCCCAAAATGGTGAGTTTCTGCTCAAGATCCTGATAACTCTTCTCAAAACGTTCCTTGTCCTCATCACGCAACTGCATAAGGTTATCTATTTTTCCTCGGTAGTCGGTGACCTTTTCGCGCAGAGCAGTAATCTCTTCCTGCTGCGACTTGATGATACTCTCGAATTTTTCCTTCTCAGCGCCGGCTTTGGTCAGTTCTTTCTGCAAGCCTGCATTGCGTTCTGCGGAAGTTGCTATCTCACTGGTGATATCGAGTTGTGAGGCCCGCAGTTTTTCGCATTCCTGCACCAGACGCAACAGCTGTACTCCTTTATCTTCAGCAAGTTTTAGCGTTTCCTCATGAGTCTTTTTCAGAATGACAAGTCTGTGAAAGAGGACAAAACAGGAAACAAGGAGAATCAGCAGTAAAACTACTGTTAGATACAGTGCGGCAGGGGGAAGGTCGTTCAAATTTATCATTGTTAAATGAGATCCTGACAGGTAAAATTAGCAAAACATTGATTGCAGTATTATCCACTGTTTTCAGGATAGCACTAACCGGTGAGAAAAATCACAGAAAATAAGAGAAGTTTTCATGAGTAAGTCTTCAAAATCTAAAGGTATTTCCTCCTTTGTCATGATTATTCTGGTGGTGGCTTATTTTACGATTGCTCTTAATCTTCCTTTTTACAATAAGGTCTACTCACTTTATGAAAGTGCTCCGGAAAACTACAGGACATCTTTTCTCTTTTCTCTGCCACTGCTGATTGTGCTGGTGCTGCTAGCCTTCTTTGCAGTCTTTCTGCTGCCTTATCTGCATAAGATCCTAGTTCCCTTTCTGTTTATAACCAGTGCGATGGTAGGGTACTCGGAGTACACCTATAATGTGCTCTTTACCACAAATATGCTGGTCAACGTGTTGGAGACCAATCTGGCCGAGAGCTGGCGGATGGTTACTTTTTCCTATGTGCTGTGGATAACTGTTTTTGGCATTGTGCCATCCGTACTCTATCTGCTGACAAAAGTCAGGTTTGATTCACTGCGGCATGAGGTAATCAGGCGTATTGTAATTCTTCTGCTGTGTACCGGTGGTCTTGGTGGTCTGGCCAAATACTGGTATGTTGATTATGCCAGTTTCTTTCGCAATAACTCGAAGATTCACTTTATGATCGTGCCTTACAATATTGTGGCCTCAAGTGTCGGGGTATTACTGAGGATGCAGGCTGCGCAGATAGAATACAGGTCTCTTGGTACGGATGCTAAGCAGCGTAAATTGTCAGAGCATAAAAAGGTGCTCATTTTTGTGGTTGGTGAAACTACAAGAGCGCAGAACTGGGGACTTAACGGTTATGAGCGAAATACCACGCCTGAACTTGCGCTGCGTGGTGATGTCCTCAATTTTAAGGAGGTAAGTTCCTGCGGAACCTCCACCGCGGTTTCAGTTCCCTGCATGTTTGCCGTTTATACCCGCAGGACCAATGACAACGGTCTTGCCGAAAACACTGATAATGTGCTTGATGTCCTGATGCACGCCGGACTTGAGGTTTCCTGGATTGAAAATAATTCTGACTGTAAAGGCGTCTGCAAAAATGTACCTTTCATAAAGGAACTGACCAACTCACAGGATAAACAGCTCTGTGTTGATGGCGAGTGTCGTGATGAAATCTTGTACCCATCTCTTGATGAGGAACTTGTCAAAGCTGATCGCAGAGCAAGCGACTCGGTGATTGTTCTGCACACCATAGGCAATCACGGACCAACGTATTTTGAGCGTTATCCAAAGGAATTTGAGCGTTTTACTCCGACCTGTAAAACCAACGAAATTCAGAAATGCTCCGCTGAGGAACTGGTAAATACCTATGATAACGGTATTCTCTATATCGATAATTTCCTCTCTGAGGTGATTAAGAAACTGGAGCAGTATTCTGACCGTTTTGATTCAGCAGTTTATTTCGTCTCAGATCATGGTGAATCATTAGGCGAGGGTGGGGTGTATCTGCACGGGACACCGTACAGTATCGCACCTGAGGAACAGACTAAGGTACCGATGATCATGTGGTTCTCCAAAGGCTGGATAGAGCACGACAGACTTGATACCAAGTGTATTTTAGGAAAGACCGAACTTTCTCACGACAATATTTTCTCAACTCTGCTCGGTATGATGCAGACTGCCACCGATCAGGATTTTTATGATAAAAGTCTTGATATTACTTTTGGCTGCTATCGATAGGATACAGACGGGAAAGAGCATCCCGTCTGCGGCAGTAGAGCCGATTATTTTTCGTCTCTGGTTCTGATGATGGCACCTTCGCTTGATGAGGCGCAGGATGCTCGGTAGTGGTAGAGATAGCCTTCCACTTTATTTTCAGGCATTTTTGCTCCTTCTGCACGACGCTGTTCAAAATCAACATCGGCATTGATGATACCCTTGTCCACGTCGATGGTGATGGTATCACCGTCACGCAGATACTTAATCGGACCGTCATCATAGGCCTCAGGACAGATGTGGCCTACAAAGCAGCCGTTGTTGGAACCGGAAAAGCGTCCGTCAGTGATAAGACAGACCTTTGAACCAAGTTTCATACCCACCAGAAGTTTCATCGCTTTATACTGTTCTGGCATTCCAGGTCCTCCGCGAGGTCCTTCGTTGCGGATTACCACGACCTGACCTTCATGAACCTTCAGTGCCCTGATACCTTCGAGGGCATCCTGTTCATTTTCAAAGATGACCGCTTTGCCGGTAAACTGATGAGCCTCAGCAGGGATCGCAGAAGGCTTGGTGACAGCGCCATCAGGTGCCAGATTTCCGTGCAGGATAGCAATACCGCCCCATTGGTGAACAGGCTTATCAAGTTTGTGAATAAGTTTAGGATTACGGTTCTCTCCGTATTTATCAAGATTATCGCGCAGGGTTTGACCGGTTGCTGTAATACAGTCAAGAGACAGGCGTTGACGCATCTCGTTCATCACTGCCGGGACACCGCCTGCCTCATAGAAATCAAGTAGGGTGTAAGGACCTGCCGGGATCATTGCCACCAGATGAGGAACTTCAAGGGCTGTCTTGCCAAAGTCGTCAAGATTAAATTTAACTCTGGCCTCATAGGCAATGGCAAGCATATGCAGAACTGCATTGGTGGAGCCGCCAATAGCTGAATTAACACGTACAGCGTTCTTGATGGACTCAAGTGTTACGATGTCACGGGCCTTGATATCCTTACGGACCAGTTCCATAACAGCAAGACCTGATTCAAAAGCAAGACGGTGACGGTGAGAGTAAACAGCAGGGATAGCGGCGCAACCAGGCAGAGCAAGACCCATTGCCTCGGCAAGGCAGGCCATAGTGTTGGCGGTACCGAGCATGGCGCAGGAACCGATGGTTGGCACAGCGTTGTTTTCCAGCCAGTCAAACTGCTTCTGAGTTATTTTACCGGATTTTAAGGCACCTTCTGACTGCTGAATGATGGAGTGGTCAATGTATTCTCCACCGTAAGGATTATTCTCCTTCATGTGACCTGGCAGTGCCGGACCACCATTGACAAATACGGTTGGCAGATTGACACGGAGGGCACCAAGAATGAGTCCTGGTTCAATTTTATCGCACGAGCCCAGCAGCACCAGACCGTCAAGACGGTGGGCCTGAACCATAACTTCGACATCGTTGGCAATATCCTCACGACCTGGCAGAATGTATTTCATGCCGTCGTGAGCCATTGCCATTCCATCGCAGGCACCGATGGTACCAAACTCCACCGGAGTTCCGCCACCGGCGAAAATGCCTTCCTTGACCCTTTTGGTAAGTTCCCTAAGATTGTTGTGACCAGGACAGATTTCATTAAAAGAGTTGACTACTCCGATAATAGGTTTTTTCAGTTCACTGTCGCTGTAGCCTGCAGCTTTGTAGAGAGCCCTAACATTGGCCCATTCTGGTCCGACCATAATGTCTTTGCTTCGAAAATATTGCATATGTTTGCCTATTGTTTTGTTGTCTATTACAAAAACAGCAGGCAAAGCCTGCTGTTTAAAGTTATAAATCTGAAGTGATGACCTACATCAGCAATGTTGGTAAGAACATTACCAGTGGCGGGATGAAGGTGATTGCCATCAGGCACAGCAGCATAGTAAAGATGAACGGCATGATACCCTTGAGGATAACTTCCATAGGGGCATCGGCAATTCTCGATGCTACGAACAGGTTGATACCAAGTGGCGGTGTAATAAAGCCGATAGCTAAGTTACATACCATGATCAGACCAAAGTGTACTGGATCAATACCGATTGCCTGAGCAACAGGTAAGAGGATCGGGGCCATAATCAGAATAGCCGGGGTTGTATCCATGAAGCAGCCGATGATCAGAAGCAGCATGTTGATGAGCAGTAACAGGATGACCTTATTGGAGGTGATGGAGATCAGACCTTCAGTGATCATCTGTGGGATCTGCTCTAAGGTAATAACCTTGCAGAATGCAGTTGCGCAACCGAGAATAACCATGGTTGTAGCAGTGGTTGAACAGGAGGTAGCAACAGCCTTCAGGAACTTCTTGAAGCTCAGTTCACGGTGTAGGAAAGCACCGCAGATAAAGGCGTATACGGCTGCTACGGCAGCAGCTTCTGTCGGAGTGAAGATACCGGCATAAATACCACCCAGAATGATGATTGGGTTGATAAGAGCCCATTTTGCATCCCAGACAGCCTCAAAGGCAATCTTGCCATTGAACTCATCTGAAGTACCCTTAAAGCCACGGCGTTTGCAGTGGATGTAGCAGTAGATGATGAGAGCAAAGCCAATGATGATACCAGGGATAAATCCGCCCATGAACAGCTTGGTTACTGAGGCACCGGTTGAAACACCGTAAATAACCATAGGAATTGATGGAGGAATAATTACGCCGATAGATCCAGCAGTAGCGACAAGAGCCAGTACGAACGGTTTGTCATAACCTAGTTTTAACATGGTTGGAACAACCATGGTGCCAACAGCGGCTACGGTTGCAGGACCAGATCCTGATACTGCGGCGAAGAACATGCACACAATAACAGTAACGATGGCGATACCACCGGTAATACGACCGAAGAATACGTTACATACGTTCAGAATTCTGGTTGATACACCACCGGCACTCATCAAGTCTCCTGACAGAATGAACAGTGGAATTGCCAGAATAGGGAAAGAGTCACATGAGGTTACAAGGGCTTGTGGAATTGCCTGCAAACTCATAATTGAAACGTCAAAGAAGTTGGTCATGATGGCAATGGTACTCATAGTAGAGATACCTAAGGCGATACCAACCGGAACGTTAAATATTAAAAGAAGTGCGAGCAATCCGAAGAGTAATGCAGCAGTCATTTGTGTGTTACTCCTTAAAGATTCTCAAGGTCAATCTCTGCTTCTTTTTCTTCGTCATGCAGATGTTTGACACGATAAATAATAGTTTGTAACTGACGGATAGTGGTCAAAGTAAAACCGACCAGAGGTGCAGAATAAACGATCCACATTGGTATTTCGGTTGCTGGAGAAAGCTGTCCGATCTTGACCTGCTTCATGACAAGACTCCAGGCGAAATAAACAATAAACATGGCGAAAATAAAGAAGATAACGTCGCCAACAATCACAATGTGTTTTCTGATCTTTTTAGGGAAAAGAAACAGTCCGGCGTCAATTTTGATGTGACGCATAACTTTACATCCGTAGGCGATACCGATGTAAACTAGCCACACGAACATGTAGCGTGCTGTTTCTTCAGACCATGACAGGGAATCTCCCATTACATAACGGAAAAATACCTGGATTGCGAGTACCACTGAAAGAATGATCATCAGCGTCACGCAGATGCTCATCTCAAGATATTCGTCAATTAATTTTATTAACTTCATGCTTTGAACCTAAGTTGATAACTTAAGAGTTGACTTAAAAAAGGCGGCTGACCGGCCGCCTTTTCTTATTTTTAAGAATCAAGAATTATTTCTTGTATTCTTTGTTCAGGATCTTGTCGAGATATTCTGGATGTTCCATCTTCTCGCGAACCATGTCGTAGATCTTACCATCAATTGCCATCTTCTTCCACTGATCACGATCCTCAGCAGTCAGTTCGATAACTTCGCAACCGGCCTGTTTGAACTTGTCAACAGACAGAGCATTCAGCTCGTTAGCGCGTTTACGCTGAGTTTCCTGATAAACAGCAACAGCCTTGTCGAAAGCTTTCTTGATGTCAGCATCGAAACCATCATAGATTTCTTTGTTGATATAAAGAATGTGTGGTGAGAACAGGTGACCAGTCAGAGAAATATAGTGCTGAACCTCATAAAGTTTGTTGGAGTCGATGATGGAAAGTGGGTTTTCCTGAGCATCGATGGTACCCTGCTGGAGAGCAGAGATAACTTCGGTGAATGCCATAGGAGTTGGGTTAGCACCCCAGTTCTTCCACATAGCAATCTGCAGAGGGGTCTCCATTACGCGGAGTTTCTGACCTTTAACATCAGCAGGAACCTTTACAGGAACCTTGCTGTTGGTATAGTTACGATAGCCGTTCTCAAGAGCAGCCAGATATTTCAGACCTTTCTTTTCAACCTGGTCGTTAATTGCGTGACCTAAAGGACCGTCGAGGCATTCCCAAGCATCTTCAATCTTGTCGAAGAGGAATGGAGCATCCCATACGTTAAGATCTGGTACATAAGAAGCCAAAACTGATGGCTGGGTCTGAACCAGGGCGATATCACCCATCAGCATAGACTCAGTTACAGTACGGTCATCACCCAGAGCATTACGTGGGAAGTGCTGAATAACAAGACGACCGTTAGACTCTTCCTTAGCAACCTTAACGAAAACTTCACCAGCGTCGATTGACGGCTGATTGGTTACGTTAGCGAACTTAAGGGTAACAGTGTCTGCAGCGTTAGCAACTGATACAGAACCTACTACCATCGCAACAGCTAAGGCGGTGCCTAACATTTTGGTAACTTTCATAAATAATCTCCAGTAGCGTGTGATACAGCAATATCGTTTTGATTGCTTTGATATCTATTTTAGGAGGTCAATTTTTAATTTCATTAACCAATAAAAAAAAATGCGACATACCTCAAGAAAGTTATCTGATCACTCTTTTAAATGGTGATATCGATCACATAAATTGCGATAAATAAAAAATTCCTTTTAGAAATCAAAAAAATATTTAAAAAAATCCATACTGGATCACAAAAATGTGAACCGTAACATCATTTTTATAGTTGCTAGTATTTTAAAATTGATCTGATAAGTAATGACTATAGAAGACAAAAATGTTAGCAATCTATCAGAATATGGTTTGTTTTGCTTTGTATTTATTTAAGAAAAATAACATTTTTGTGAATTTTTTCTGAATCGCATTTTAAACAGTGTAAGTATGGATGAACGACTATATGCCTCAACTTAAAAGCAACGGTACAGGCATCAGATCTCTATCTGAAATTGCAGCCGACAAAATTATTCAGCACATAGTTGACAAAGGTCTTGATAAGGGGGATAAACTCGACAATGAGAAGACTCTCTGCGAGTCTCTGAATGTGGGGCGAAGCACTTTGCGGGAAGCCGTCAGGATGCTTGCTTCGAGAAATATCCTGGTAGTAAGACACGGTTCAGGCATATATGTGAGTGATAAACTCGGCATTCCTGATGATCCGCTGGGTTTCACCTTTATAAAAGATAAACGCAAACTGGTGACTGATCTGCTAGAGTTCAGGCGCATTGTTGAGCCTCCGATCTGTGCTATGGCTGCCTTAGCGGCAACAGAATCACAGTTAATGGAGTTAAAGGAACTTGAGCAGGAAGTTGATGAATTGATTCTTTCTAACAAACCACATCACGAGGCTGACGCCAGATTTCACGCTAAGATCTGTGCTATTTCAGGCAATAGTGTGATGCCAAAGATTGAACCTATTATCTATAACGCTATCGGTCTGTTTATCAACGTTACAGGTTCAGTACTCAAGCAGGAGACCATGGACGACCACCGGGCGCTGTATGAGGCATTAAGACTCCATGATCCTGTTCGTGCCTCTGACGCAATGTTTATGCATATCATTCACAATCGCGAACTTATGGATAAACTGATTCGTGAAAAACAGGAAATGAAATGGTCCGATTCTCTACGTGCATCATCTATTGAGTCATGAATAGACTTTTCCTTTTTGACTTTCCAATAAAAAAACCTCGTGAATAACCATTCACGAGGTCAAAGTTTTCAGCAGAAACTATTTAAATTTTGTTCACAGGGCAACGTGGTTTCTGACCTAAGGCACCACGTGCGGCCTCTTCTGCGCACTTGGTCTTGAGATCAGAGGCAGCCTGTACGGAGTACCAGGCCATATGTGGCGTGATGACACAATTTGGAATGCCACGCAGTGGACTGTCAGCCTGTAAAGGTTCTTTATTGGTTACGTCAATGCCGGCACCACCGAGATGACCGGACTTTAAGGCTTCAGCAAGGTCGTCTTCGTCAACCAGACCGCCGCGGGCAACGTTTACGAGGAACGCGCCTTTCTTCATCTTGGCAAAGGTGGTCTTATTCATCATCTTGGCATTGTCTTTGTTAAGACCGCAATGCAGAGAGATCAGATCTGACTGAGTAATAACCTCATCTAATGACTTGACTTCAATGAAGGAAAGTTCAGCATTGTTCTTGAGATGTTCAGTATAAACATCATAGCCGATGACCTTGCAGCCCATGGCGTGAACACGTTTGGCAAAGGCCTGACCGATACGACCAAGACCGATAATACCAACGGTCATGGTTGACAGACGCTGAATAGGAGCCATAACAGCGTAATCCCATTCTTTCTTCTGTACCTGCTCATTTGCCATTGGAACCTTACGGACGATAGACATCATAAGAGCTAAGGCCTGGTCGGCAACTTCAAAGGTACCGTAATCTGGTACGTTACAGACCTGAACACCATGCTTGGAAGCTGCTTCAAGGTCAATGTTGTCAACGCCGACACCGTAGCGGACAATCATCTTCAGATCCGGGAGAGCATCAAATACCTTGTTGGTGAATTTGGCATACTGATTACAGCAGGCAACAACACCCTGAAGGTTATTGATAAGATCATCCTCTGTTTGGCACTGGAAGAGTTTCCACTCTAAACCGTTTTTCTTGAATACAGCATCCTCTTCGATCATGTTGGCGTGATCGCAATCAGTAACAGCAACTTTTACAGCCATCTTAAATACCTTACTCGTTTTAAATTGAATACGTTAAATAATCTGAATACGTAACTCAGAATATGAGTGTTATTTTATGTGAATTTGTTTTATATGCTGTGAAGTAGTTCACTAAAACACATCTGATCTCCTTTTATTTTTGCAATAAAAACTCATTTTTGAAAGTAAACGTTTGACTATCTGAAAAATACGTTAATAAACCGCATGTTAGTAAAAAAGAAAATTGCAGTGGACTTTACAGTTTTTTTTTTAGACCTAAAACTGCTGGAGCAGAAAAGGAAAAGAGATCAGATGAAAAAGACTGAAGGTGACTTTTGATGAGATCCTTCGTGAACCGTTTTGGCTGTCAGATGTAATATCTCTTTGCAAAATTCAACCTACAAGTCGTGTTGTTCACGAATATGTTTATCTAGAGCAACTATAGTCTCTAAAGACTATAACTGAGTGAACCTCATAAGAGGTCAGCAGATCCAACCCTCCGAAGCAGGCTAAGCAACCAGTCTCTACAGAAGGAATCCTCTTGCTGAAACTAAAGGAGGATGTCAATGCATACACTGCATTCAGACCGAAAGCGAAGGTGAACGCGGTTCAACATAAAAGAGGGTGGTAACTTAATCAGGAGACTGCGGTAGCGGCCAGTTACAAGAGAACCAGTCAGGTTAGCAGTCAGTTTTGACTGCTAACCTGCCAGGGAATTCTCAGGATAATCCTTGATCGTAAGTCAATTGCTTTCAAGCAGTTTTTTTTCTTCTTCCTCAACTTTCTGCAGATAGTCGTGAATAGCCATCTGTGATCTGATAATTTCATCGCCGTTGTTGGTTGGCGCATAGAAATTCCTCTGCTGAGGGTCTATGACGCGCGCCTTGCGGTTATCCTTTTCCTGAAGAGTGACGATGTTTCTGATTCTCTGATGCAGTTTCTTGTCAAGTACCAGTGCTCCGACCTCAATACGATAGTCAAGATTGCGGGTCATCCAGTCTGCAGAAGTGATATAGAGTTCTTCGTCTCCGCCATTGCAGAAGATCATGACGCGGGGATGTTCTAAGAAACGGTCAACTACGGAGGTTATGTAAATGTTTTCTGACAGTCCTTTAATGCCTGGCATCAACGAGCACATACCGCGGACAACAGCTCTAATCTTCACCTCGGCCTGGGATGCCTCATAGAGTTTTTGGATCAGAAGTTTGTCCACCAGATTGTTAATCTTCAGATGAATATAGGCAGGCTGTCCGTTTTTTGCGTTGGTGATTTCGCGGTCAATCATGCTGGTTATACGTTCACGTGCATTGAGTGGCGAAACTAGCAGGTAGTTAAAGGTTGGTCTGGTGTAAGGGTATTCTATAAACTCGAAAACTGATTCAACCTCGTTGGCAATAGCAGGATTTACAGTAAAGAGTGCAAAGTCAGTGTAGACTTTTGCTGTTTTCTCATTAAAGTTGCCTGTGCCGATATGTGCATAACGTACATAGCGGTCGCCTTCTTTTCTTGTGACAAGACACAGTTTCGAGTGGATCTTCAATGTTGGCAGACCAAACTGAACCTTGACTCCGGCATCGGTGAGTCTTGAAGCCCATTTGATATTGTTGGCCTCGTCAAATCTGGCCTTGAGTTCGACCACAACGGTGACACTTTTACCGTTATTGGCAGCATCTATCAGGGAATTGATGACCCGGCTGTGCGAGGCAACGCGGTAAATATTGATCTTTATGGAGACAACCTTCGGATCATAAGAGGCCTGACGCAGGAATTCTGTAAAGTAATCAAAGCGGTAATAAGGGTAGTAGAGCAGGATATCCCCCTTGCAAATCGCGTCAAAAGGTGTCTGACAGTGATCAAAGGGGGCACTTTTTACTTCACTCAGTGGTTCGTTTTCCATGCTCCTGTCACCAAGCCCGGGGAAGGAGAGAAAATCCTTGAAATTATGATAACGTCCGCCTGGCATCAGTGAATCGATTGAACTCATACGCAGTTCTTTGAGCATGAAATCAACAATCTGTTTTGGCATGGTAGCGTCATAGGCAAAACGCACCGGCATGGCATTGAGTCGCTGTTTTAAGGACTCGGACATATTTTCAAGCAATGATTTATCGATATTGTCTGCTACGTCGTATTCAGCATCTCGGTTCAGTTTTACCGAATATGCTTCAATGGTATTGAAGGAAAAGAGGCCCTTGAAGATGATGTCAAGACCGATTCTGATGACGTTGTCGAGGAACATCAGAGTGGTACTGCCGTCTTCTTCGGTACACGGCAGTTTGACAAAACGCGGCACGTTATCGGTCGGAATTTCTATCAGGGCGTAATAACTTTCAGTCTGACCAGTCATTTTGACAAACAGATAGGTGTACTGATCTTTTAAAAACGCAACCAGATCAGTAGTTTCATCAATAATCACCGGATTGATATGCTTTAATACAGATTCTTTGAAGAACTGCCTCACATACTGACGTTGTTCCTCACTGATCTCGTTTTCGTCACGAAGATAGATTTTATGACTTTCAAGTTCCTTTAGGAGACTGCGATACAGTTCATCCTGGGTGCGCTGATATTTACTTGCCATGTACTGGACCTGGCGTAGCAGGTTGGCCTGTTCTTCGTTATCTCCGCTGGCATCCTTGATGATGACCTGACGCTTGAGTTCAGCAACCCGGACTTTAAAGAATTCATCCTGATTGTTAGAGTAGATACCCAAAAAGCGAAGTCTCTCAATCAGCGGGACTGAGGGATCGGCTGCTTCCTGAAGTACTCTGGCATTGAAGGATAGCCAGGACAGTTCTTTTGGCATAAATTGCGTCATAGTCTTCAAACGCCCGGGGACGTCTCCATTATTTCTTAATAATCTCTACTAACTATACTACAGTCATCGCGCAGATAAATTTGTGAATATGCCGGTACATATTACTCTTCTCCTGCGTAACAGCGTTTTCTGTTGATTCATTTTGAGACAAATAAAAAAGAACAGTTGCAATCTTGCATTTTGCCGGTAGTGTAAAGTCTGAGAGATTAAAGTATTTGGGAATAAGGTACTATTTATGACTGTTGATAATCTGACTTTAAGAGTGGCAACGCCAGAGGATGCACAGAGCATTCTTGATATATACAGTTATTACGTTCTTAACACCGCCATTACCTTTGAGTGTACGGTGCCTTCTGTTGATGAGTTTGCCGCTCGTATGCGTCGTATTCTGACGAAATATCCTTTTTATGTGGCTTTATTGCAGGGCAAAATAGTGGGCTATGCTTATGCTGGCAGTTTCATAGCACGTGAAGCGTATGATTATTCCTGTGAACTGTCTATCTATGTTGCTTATGATGTAAAACGCTCAGGCATTGGAAAAAGTCTTTATACCACATTATTCAACGCCTTAAAGGCTATGGGAATACTCAATATTTATGCCTGTATCGGCGTGCCCTGCAAAGATGCTGATGAGTATCTTGATTTTAACAGTCAGCAGTTTCATTCTCATTTAGGTTTTAAAACCGTAGGAACTTTTAATCGGTGCGGTTTTAAATTTGGTCGCTGGTATAGCATGATCTGGATGGAAAAACTGATCGGAGAACATACAGGGGATCATCACCTGATCTCTTTTAAACAGTTGACGGCTGCGGATAAGAATTGAGGAACAGCAAAAAAGAAACGCGATTTTGGAGCCTGTTTTGCCTGAATACTATTTCTTTGTTTCGCCATCTGCATTGGTGGAGAGATCATAGAGCTGACCATAGGCCTGGAAATTGCCGAGATGTGCAGATTCACCCAGCATCTTGACTCCTATATTATAGGTTTTTTCGTTTCTGATAAAAATGGATCCTGCTATTTCGTATCCGTTTTTTCGTCCCTGCAGGTTGATCACTCGCCGTATCCAGAAAGCTCCATCTGCAGCTCTGTTTTCGGCATACATCTCTCTTGCTATAAGTGAAGCTGAATATGGACCGATAATCATATAGTTTATGGAGTTATCTGCCTTTCCTTCACTGACTGCCTTATGAATACACGACTCGTAGTAACTGTTGAATTCTTCTCTCTGAAAAAGAAAACGGGGGGTAAAACTTCTGTCTCTAAAACTTTGAAAATAGGTATTGCGGAGTGTGTTAAGTTCGTCAAAATCACCTAGTACGCACTTTTTGCAGAGATCCATGAAGGTATTCTCTCTCTCATCGTGCTGGTGCTGACTGTTATTTTCGTCAGGGATAATAATCTTTTCGTCATATTCATTTTCAATTGCACAGCCCTGAGCAAGAGCTCCTGCAACAAGGCTGAGCAGTAACAGATGAATAAGACGGGACATGGACTGATTACTGTTTCTGCTGTGACTTTTCAATAATCTTGTCCAGACTGTCATCTGGAACTTTTTCTTCGGAAACGTCAACCGCATCCTGAGGCAACGTCTGGAAAGCAGGAGAAGCACTGCTGCCGAAGGTGGCTGGCTTCTTAAAGTCTCCTGACATATCGACAAGTATATTGCCACTGAAAAGAAGCACCAGATTCTTGATGTTTGGACTGCTCCAGCCTTCACGCAGGTAATGGACGTAGTACCAGCGGGTGTTGTCAAAAGGATCAACCAGCATTGGAGTGCCCATGACATAGCGTACCTGATCGGCGGTCATACCGTAACGCAGACTGTCTACGGCATCTTGCTCGACAAAGTTTCCTTGGGCAAGATCGGTTCTGTATGCACAACCGGTTGAAACAACAGATATGGCAGTAAAACACAGAGCTGCCAGTGTGAAATTTTTTAATGACATTTAACTGATCCTTTGTAGTTTGCTATTTCCATTTTAGCAAATGATGAGAAGAATGACTTGAAAATAATCAGTACTGTCCCCATATAAGAAACATCGTTAATTTTCATTTTGTTAGGTAACAAGTAAAGAAAAATGCAGACACAGGAAGATCAGCTTAAGCAGGCTATGGAACAGGCTGCATCCGCACAGCAGTCTGAAGACAGTGCAATGACGACCAATGAAGAAGAAACCTCCGCAGTGGATACTGATGATGCTAAGGCAGATATTCCTCTTAGTATCGATGAACTGCAGGCCGAAAACATTTCTCTTAAGGCTCAACTTGAAAAAGTGAGTGGCGACGCGGAAAAAGATCATGAGCAACTCGTCCGTGCAGTGGCTGAAGCCATGAACATGAAAAAGAGAGCAGAAGCTGATGTGGAGCGCGAACGTAAGTTCGGCAATGAAAAGATTATCAAGGCTCTGTTGCCTGTAGTTGATTCCCTTGATCTGGCTTTGACTCATACCGACAAGAACAATCCTGAACTTAAGACTGTGGCAGAAGGCATTGAAAATACCATGACTCTGTTTCTCAAGGAACTTAAGAATTTCGGTGTTGAACGTTTAAATCCTGTCGGTCAGGCATTTGATCCTAATTTGCATCAGGCCATTACCATGGTCCCAAGCAACGACGTTAAGCCAAATCATATTCTGTCGGTGATGCAGAAAGGCTTTGTTCTGAACGGTCGTGTGGTAAGACCAGCTATGGTCGTGGTGGCCAAGGCCGTTGAAACAAAGGAGCCTGAGGCTGAGCAAAAAACAGTAAATATTGAAGCATAAACTTGAATTTTTAAAATCAGCCACCATGTGGTAATCAGGAAAGAATTTAAGATGTCCGTTCGTAAGTTACGAGGACAAACGAAAGAATTTAGTGGAGAAAAAAAATGGGTAAAATTATTGGTATTGATCTGGGCACCACCAATTCCTGCGTGGCTGTCATGGATGGTGACAAGGTTCGTGTTCTCGAAAACTCTGAAGGTCGTCGTACTACTCCTTCAATTGTTGCTTATGCTGAGGATGGGGAAATCCTTGTCGGTGATGCTGCAAAACGTCAGGCTGTAACCAATCCTAAAAATACTCTGTTCGCGATTAAGCGTTTGATTGGTCGTCGTTACGATGATCCTGAGGTTCAGCGTGACATCCCTTTGATGCCATTCTCTATTACCCGTGCCGATAACGGTGATGCTTGGGTTGAATGCAGAGACAAGAAGATGGCTCCACCGCAGATTTCTGCAGAAGTATTAAAGAAGATGAAAAAAACTGCCGAGGACATTCTGGGTGAGAAGGTAACCGAGGCTGTTATCACCTGCCCGGCATATTTTA
>JAGBLM010000078.1 GCA_017635415.1 Succinivibrio sp.
ATCAGAGGTGTGCGCCAGTGCCTCAATGCAGATCCGGCACTGGCAGTTCATGGTCTTATTTGTTATCTGAACCCGGTATAACATAAAAGAGAGACAGAAGAACTGGCATAAATCTTTATGCATTCGTAACCAAAACCAAACGGAGCACCCATTCTGTAACTATCTATAGGGGTATTCCCCCGTACACTACTCATAGCTTGAATTTCAATGAGCATATTGCGGTGCAAAACTGCTGTTTTTTAAATTTCATGCGTAGGCCCTGCTGTTTTCTTGGCATTCATCAAATTTTTGACTATTTGTCAAAATTTAGACACCAAATAGATCTATCCTATTACTTCAAGAAAAATAAGAAAAACTTTTACTTTGAGGAATGCTCATGCAATTTTCGGGAAACCTGTTAATTCTTGAACAGGACGAAAACAAACGACAGGCACTGGAAACTATTTTCAAATTTCTCGGCCTAAGCTGCCAAAGCGGATCAATTGACGACTGTCTTTCCTATTTTGAAGCCAATGATTCAAGTGTGGATATCTGTATTCTCAGCGGTTCCGTTGAACTGTCCGCAGAACAGCTGATGGACAAACATCCTAATACAGCATTTCTGATCTATGACAGCAAAGATCGTGATTTTACCGGTCATACCAATTTCATGGGCTGTATAAGCGATACTCCCGACTATGATGAAATCGTCTCCGTACTGCATTACTGTCAGTCATTCAAGACAATGCGCAACTACTCACACAAATCAGGACAGGGAGCAGCACAGCTCATTAAGATGCTAGTCGGACAGGGGCCTGCAATTACTACGGTAAGACGTCTCATCGAACAGGTTGCAAAAACCGATGCCAATGTGCTTATCCTTGGTGAATCCGGTACCGGAAAGGAGGTAGTGGCAAGGGCAATTCATACACTGTCAGGGCGTTCAGCAAAGCCATTTGTACCAGTAAACTGCGGCGCAATTCCAGGTGATCTTTTAGAGTCTGAACTTTTCGGACACGAAAAGGGAGCCTTCACTGGAGCGTTCAGTGCACATGAAGGTCGCTTTGAAATGGCTGAAGGAGGCACACTGTTCCTCGACGAGATTGGCGACATGCCTCTGCAGATGCAGGTCAAACTGCTGCGCGTACTGCAGGAGCGTCGTTTCGAACGAGTCGGTTCCAATAAGGAGATCAAGGCCGACGTCAGAATTGTTGCAGCCACACATCAGAACCTGGAAAAAATGGTAGAAGAAGGAACCTTCCGTGAAGATCTCTACTACCGTCTTAATGTCTTTCCTATTGAAACTCCGGCGCTTCGTGACCGCACCGATGATATTCCGCTGCTGGTGCAGGAACTGGTTAACCGTTTTGCCAAGGACCGCAAGGTCTCCATCCGTTTTACCCAGGCTGCGATGCTGCAGCTCATGCAGGGAGAATGGAAAGGAAATGTCCGCGAACTTGGTAATCTCGTGGAACGGCTACTAATCCTTCACCCTAATGAAATCGTCGATATCAGAGATTTGCCACCTAAATACCGCGGCGAAAACAACTGTGACGATCCTCTTGCAGAGCGTCAGGCCCTACTTGACAGTTTCTCCACGGATGACATGAACGATCTCAGTTCAAACAGTGATGGACTTGGAGCCATGGAGATTATCGAGGATGATTCAAGACCGATAAAACTGCCTCCACTGCCGGTTATTGAGGGTGAGGAGGATATGGCCAGAGCATTCAGTCCTTCACTTTCACCTGAAGGTGTCAACCTCAAGGACATGGTATCAAATATTGAGATCTCCATGATCAGACAGGCACTTTCGCAAAGTAACGGCGTGGTTGCCAAGGCTTCAGAAATTCTGGGACTGCGCCGTACAACTCTGGTTGAAAAGATGAAAAAATATGGAATAAGCGTACAGAACTGAGGTTTTAAGACAGTTATGCAGATTGAAGAGCGCATTGCAGAATACTTAAAAGATAAAACTCTGCTGGTTACAGGCGGTACCGGTTCATTTGGCAATCGTTTTATCAGAACCGTATTGCAGAAATATCAGGTCAAAAAAATCATCGTGTTCTCGCGCGACGAATTAAAGCAGTATGAAATGCAGCAGAGTCTTTGCGATAAAGAAAACAGAGTACGGTTCTTTATCGGAGATGTCCGTGATAAAGACCGTCTGAATCTTGCTTTGCGCGGAGTTGATATCGTCGTCCATGCGGCGGCGATCAAACAGGTTCCCGCCGCTGAATACAATCCGATGGAATGCATCAAGACTAACATCAATG
The DNA here is from genome assembly GCA_017635415.1 of Succinivibrio sp. Lineage (GTDB taxonomy): Bacteria > Pseudomonadota > Gammaproteobacteria > Enterobacterales > Succinivibrionaceae > Succinivibrio. The sequence goes on from JAGBLM010000078.1 coordinate 2,256, forward strand.
GTGCAGAGAACGTGATTGAATGCGCCCTGGGCAATAACGTTGACAGAGTCATTGCCCTGTCAACAGATAAAGCTGCCAATCCTATCAATCTTTACGGCGCCACAAAACTGTGCTCTGACAAACTTTTTACGGCAGCAAACAACCTGTCAGGCGATCGTCGTACCCGTTTTGCCGTGGTACGTTACGGCAATGTTTCAGGGTCACGCGGTTCAGTAGTTCCATTCTTTAAGAAACTAAAAGATCAGAAGGCTGAGTTTATCCCTATAACCAATTTTGAAATGACGCGCTTCTGGATCACCCTCGATCAGGGGGTCTCCTTTGTACTCAAGAGTCTTGTCAGAATGCATGGCGGAGAAACCTTTGTACCAAAGATTCCTTCGATTACCATTACTCAGCTTGCTTCAGTAATTGCCCCAAACATACCGCAGAAGGAAACCGGCATCAGACCTGGAGAAAAACTCCACGAAGTTATGTGTCCGCGCGACGACGCCATGCACGTCATCGAGTTTGATGAATTCTTTATCATCAGACCGTCCATAACCTTCTACAACTCTTCCTCCTCTGACTACAGAATAACCAGAACAGGCGAAGAGGGTAAACCTGTGGCCCAGAACTTTGAATACAATTCAAAAGACAATCCTCACTACCTGAGTGATGAGGAATTAAAAAATATCTGTAATGCTTATTAAGGCTGGCAGCAATGATTCCGTACAGTACACAGACCATAGACGAACAGGATGAAGACGCCATACGTGAAGTTCTCTATTCGCCTTTTCTGACCACCGGTCCCACAGTTACCGAATTTGAAGATGACATGTGCAGTTATACTCATGCCTCCTACGCAGTTGCTGTCAATTCCTGCACTTCGGCACTGCATCTGGCAATGCTTGCCTTAGGAGTGGGACAGGGAGATCTGGTCTACGTCAGTGCCATAAGTTTCGTCGCCTCCGCCAACTGTGCGCTTTATGCCGGAGCGGAGGTTGATTTTGTCGATGTCGACCCTAAAAGCGGGAATATGGACCTTGACAAACTTGAGCAGATGCTCAAACAGGCAAAAATCGCCAACAGACTTCCTAAAGCTGTAGTCGCAGTCCATCTTGCCGGCAGACCGCTGGATCTTGAGAGACTGAAAATGTTAAAGGACGAATTTCATTTTTACCTGATAGAAGACGCAGCTCATGCCACGGGAGCAGTCTATTTTGGTCAGAAAATTGGCTGTGGACTATTTTCCGATGTTACCGTTTTCAGTTTCCATCCGGTAAAAATCATCACCACCGCGGAAGGCGGCATGTGTCTGACCAACAACGAAGAGATTTACATGCGCATCCGCGCTCTTTCAAGTCACGGCATTATCCACGACAAAGAGCTACTTCTCCATAAGGATATGCCGGCGTACTACTATGAGCAACAAGATTTGGGCTTTAATTACCGCATGAGCGATATTCAGGCCGCTCTTGGCATATCCCAACTCTCGCGGATCGAGAAGTTTCTCGCCTTAAGGCGGCAGGCTGCCATCCGCTACCACAAGGTCTTCCGTGACTCAGCTGATCTGGGACTGCCTGAATGCGATTCTGATGATTCACTAAGTTCCTGGCATCTCTACCAGGTTGCAATTCCGGACGGCCGCCGAGATGAAATCTATCAGGCAATGAGAACCAAAGGTATTGGCGTACAGGTACACTATTTGCCTATCTACAGGCATCCTTACTACCAGAAATTGAAAAAATATGAGCCTCTGCCTGGTGCCGAGACTTTCTTCAAAGCCACTTTGAGTCTGCCTCTTTATCCGAGTCTGTCCTCACTGAATCAGCAGTTTGTCTCTATTACCCTGTTAACACTTCTTGACCGTAAGGAGTCTTCATGCATAATCTCGCGGTAATTCCGGCACGTGGAGGCTCAAAACGGGTACCACGTAAAAATATCAGAGATTTTCTAGGTAAGCCGCTGTTGGCCTATTCGATAAAGGCTGCTGCAGACAGCGGACTTTTTGATCGCGTGATTGTCTCCACAGATGATGAGGAAATTGCAGAAGTTGCAAGAAAATATGGCGCCTTCACCCCATTTATGCGCGACAAGGCACTCGCTGATGACTATACCGGCACCGAAAAGGTAACTGCTGATGCGTTCAGACGCATGACTGACTTAGGTTTCGTTGCTGACACCATCGCCTGTATTTACGCTACAGCCCCGCTTCTGACAGGAACATGGCTGCAGAAGGCCTTTAAGATTTATCAGCAGGAACACGCCGACTACCTCTATGCCTGCTGTGAATTTCCTTTCCCGATACAGCGTGCTCAATATCTTGATGAGCACTTCACCCCTACTCCGGTCATGCCTGAGTGCATGCCCATGAGGTCGCAGGATCTGCCTAAAACCTATCAGGATGCAGGCATGTTCTATTTTTTCAGTAGAAGAAAAATGGAACAGCAGAATGTTCCTCTTATTTTGCGAGGCTTTCCGATGCCACGTTATCGAGTCATTGATATCGATACCGAAGAGGACTTTGCCTACGCGCAGGCAATGACCAAGGCTGTAACGGAGCTTGGTTTTGAATAAGAAACTTACGGTTATCCTCAAGGCAGACCGTCTGATCGGCACCGGACATCTGATGCGTGTAAAAGGACTGCTGCCTTTTTTTTCTGGTTATGATCTCACCCTCGTTAGTGATTCTCTTGAGGACAGTCTTTTTCCGCTGTGCTCTGAATACAGTCGTATTATCATCGCACCTGAACAGTCGATGGCGGACACCGTTACTGGCTTAAAGAGCGATCTGGTGCTCATTGATCATTACTACCTTGACTGGACTCTTGAATCACAACTCTACCCCCACTGTAAAATCGCGGTTATAGACGATCTTGCCAACCGAAAGCACTGCTGTCATATGCTCTTTGATCAGGGACTGCTGCGCCGCAGGGAAGACTATAAAGATCTTGTCGACGAAAACTGCGATCTGCGCTGCGGCCCGCTCTATTCTCTGGTCAAGCCCTGCTTTGCCCATCTCAAAGGACATCAGAACACAGGAAAAAGTACCGTACTAATAAACTTCGGCGGGGCTGATCCTGTCCACGCCTGCCTGAAAGTTTCACGCTGTCTTAGGGACTGCGGACTTAATAAAAAGTTTTCTTTCCTTATCCTCAGTGGGGCAGCCAATCCTGACCATCAGATTTTGGAGCGGGAGTTTTCCACTCTTGAAGGATTCTCAGTACAGCGCTTTACAGACGATATGCCCGCGCTCTTTGCACAGTGTGACTTCGCCATCGGCGCTTACGGCGGCAGTTTCCTCGAAAGACTCTGCGCAGGTATTCCGGCGATAAACGTTGTTATCGCCGACAACCAGAGAGGCGGACCTGACGCGCTTGCCAAATATCAGCTGGGCGTTGATTTAGGACTTGATGACCTTGATCGTGCGGATAAACTTTCAGAGGCACTGACCATCCTTATGAAACACGCTGATGAATATCGCACCAACGGACAATCTCTCATAGACGGTCAGGGTACCATTCGCATAGCTCAGGCACTGCAGTCCCTGCTCTAGATAATCTAGAGTTCCTCATCCCCATCAAGATGTAAAGGCAGTCTCCAGTCAATAGGACGTTTGCCTCTTGAAACAAGATAGTCATTGGCTTTACGGAAATGACCGCAGCCGAAAAACCCCTGAGAGGCCGAAAGAGGACTAGGATGTGCGCATTCAAGTACCAGATGCTTCTGCCTGTCTATCAGTGCAGCTTTACTACGGGCATAATTGCCCCATAGCATGAACACCAGAGCGGAACGTTGCTCACTGACTGTCCTGACGACATCATCAGTAAACTCTTCCCAGCCCTGACCTTTGTGAGAGGCAGCTCTGCCCTGCGAGACCGTAAGCGTGGAATTGAGAAGCAGCACTCCCTGACGGGCCCAGGGAATGAGATTACCATGATCGGGAATAGCAAAATCCGCATACTCACTTTTAAGTTCTTTATAAATATTCTGCAGTGATGGCGGCTTGCGGATACCAACAGGAACCGAAAAACTCAGTCCCATAGCCTCACCTTCCTCATGGTAAGGATCCTGCCCCAAAATAATCACCTTAAGAGAGTCATAATCTGTATATTTGAAGGCATTGAAGATATCACTGTCAGGAGGATAAACCACCTCACCTGCGGCTCTTTTGGACTTCACAAAGGAAAGTGCATGAATAAAGTATTCTTTCTTCTTAAGATTACCGATAATGGCGGACCAGTCGGCCATAACTAAACCCCTTCTTCAACAGAAAACATAACATCAGAGAATCTGTTTTCAGATTACCGGAGCTATTCTAACAGTATTCTCCTCTCCTATTCTGGCACATGAAAAAAGGCGACCTAACGCCGCCTTTTTGTACTTTTTTTCTAACCGATTACTTGGCAGGACGCTGACGAACGTGGAAAGCAAAACCGCCAATTTCATCAAGAAGATATGCAGAAACCAAATTGCCCTTTGCATCATAAGCGAAATTCTTTTCATCAAACTTAACGCCTTTACGACGTAACATGGCAATAGCACGTGGTAAATCACGGGTATCTACACAGACATGTCCGTGCTCACCGACAAATGGTTTCTTCAAAATCTCGGCAATATCACCGGTAAAGTATGACAGTTCAGTCTCACGGAAATCAGTGTTGAACATTGCTGCAATAGCATCGTTTACTGATGAAGCCTTTCCTGGCTCGCCAGCATTGATGCCAACGTGACCAACGGAGAAACCGAAGATCATGCTCTGAATCTGCTTACCAAGTTTGACGATACCATCCCAGTCTTTGGCCTTGACCAGTTTTGCAGGAGGAATGAAACTTCCGCCAGCTGCGGCAACGTTAGGCAAAGATAGATAATCAAGCAGATTGTTAAGACCAACGCCACCGGTAGGGACAAACTTCAGTGAAGCATATGGACCGGCCAGAGCCTTTAAAGTCTTGATACCACCATAAGCTTCAGCCGGGAAGAACTTCACAACCTTAAGACCAAAATCAAGAGCCTGTTCAAGGTCTGCTGGAGTTACAGTACCAGGGCATACCGGCATATCATTCTTTAAACACCAGTCAACCACCTTCGGGTTGAAACCTGGGGTTATAACAAACTTACCGCCGTTATCCTTTGTTTCCTTGGCATGATCAACATCGTGAACGGTACCTGAGCCAACGATGATTTCAGGAACCTCTTTGGCCATACGCTTAATACCTTCACCACCAGCTGCAGTACGGAAAGTTACCTCAGCAATTGGGAAGCCTGCATCAACCAGGGCATGAGCCAAAGGTACGGCATCGTTAGGGTCGTCTAAGGTTACGAGCGGTACAACACCGTATTCGCTGATTGTCTGAAATACGTTTTGATCTGACATTGTTTATCCTTCTCTATCTAAATTAAAGGAGATTATTAAAGCTGAACGCGTTTATGAGATTCCATAAACTTCTTCAGAAGTTCTGGGGTTGGCAGACCTTCATTGTCACCGACAAAGGTACACTGGATAGCACCGATTGCACAGGCGCGCTCAATGCACTTCTCAAGTGGCAGACCTTCCATCAGTCCGGTAAGAACACCGCAGGCAAAGCCGTCACCGGCACCAACAGTATCAACTACCTTATCAATGATAAAGCCAGGAACCATAAATTCTTTGTCACCGTCAAGACACAGCGCACCCTTAGGACCGCATTTGGTGATAACAGTCTTAGCGCCTAAGCTGCGATAGAACTTGTTAATCTCATGAGGATCGGTTGTTCCGCAGAGAATCTTGCCCTCACCGTCACCAGGCATTACCAGATCGGCCTTTGAAGCAAGATCATTGATGTAATTGACCATAACTTCCTGAGATGGCCACAGCTGCGGACGCAGATTAGGGTCAAAGGATACAAAAAGATTAGCCTCACGAGCCTTCTTCAGCATCATCTTCACAGCTGCACGTGTTGAATCGGTCAAAGCAGGAAGAATACCTGTCAGATGAATGTGAGAGAACTCTGAAAAATCAATCTTCTCAACATCTTCCTCGCTGAGAGTGGAGGCAGCGGAACCGGCACGGAAATAGAAAATTTCAGGATCACCTTTTGAAACCTTGCTCTTAAGCATAAAACCGGTACGACGCTCTTTGGTAAAGATGACAAGATTGTCTTCAATCTTGTTATTGCGCAGAGTACGGGTAATGAGCTTGCCGAACGGATCATCGCCTAACTTGGTTAAGTAAGCGGTCTTATGACCAAGACGGGCTGAACCGGTTGCAACGTTGAACTCAGCACCAGCAACAGCAAGACTGTAGCCCTGTACGCTGTCAAGTGACCCTTCAGTTTGAGCGATAAGCAGACCCATTGGCTCGCCGGCCAGTAATAAACCTTTACCCATTTTTATAAATCTCCAGAAAATATATTTGATTGAAGGTTTGAAGTTGGTCAGTATATTTTACAGATCAAACGGAAATGATCTGATTTTTCCGTGTCTTTTTATAACAAAAGTTATCATTAGGTCACAAAATGCCTGTTTCCCCTGCGTTAAGCATATAAAAAAACGGGTGACGCTTCAAACACAGGGTAACAGGCAACTGTCGTGTTTTTGTTTTGTTAGTATTATACACAAACCTTAAAAAAAATTCACATTTTTTCCCAAAAAGAGATCAGATCTTTTACCTGTAACTTCGCTTCAGTTTCTTTGTCTTTTCTCTGCAAAAAACACCAGCAATGTTCCCTGCGCAAAACAATCTATGCGAATTATCCTTGTTTCGTTTTCAGGCGGGGCACTCCCGGGATGATCAAGGATTTTTTGTCAAACACAGAAGGTCAAGTGTGATACACTGCGCCTGGCGTTTACCCTGAAATCTTTTTTAAACAAAACATTACAAAGTACTTGTTTAATTATGAGAGGTGGATGTCAATCTTTTAATGTCGTGGTGGCAGTACAGTAAAACTAGAATGTAAGATACGCATATTGGTACTGTCATTTACTGTTACATATACAACACGAAACCAGGTTAACCGGTATGAACGAATTCTACCTTTCCACCGAATTTGCTGTAGTAAACAGCAAGGAACCCATTAACAGACAAATCTATAAATTTCTGAAAAGAGCCATCATCGAGTGCCGACTGATGCCAGATGATCCGTTATCCGAGAATGAGGTTGCCTCCAAGTTTAAATACAAGATTTCCCGTCAGCCTGTACGCGAGGCACTTATCAAACTTGCCGAAAACGACTTCGTAATCATTCAGCCCAAAAAGACCACCAAGGTCTCAAGAATTTCCAAGAGCGATATTATGCAGGGTTCTGAAATCAGGAAAGCCATTGAATGTCATATCATCAGACTGGCCGCTGCTGCTATCGACGATGAAACTCTGGACAAACTTGAAAAGAATGTTGAATCACAGCGTCTTGTCGCCGAACAGTACAATCTGCACGAACACTTTGCCCTGGATGACGAATTTCATCAGACCATCATGCAGGTTGCAGGCATCGGCAAAGCCTGGAATATTGTCGAAGGTGTCAAGGGTGTGATGGACAGAGTTCGTTTCCTCTCGCTTGAATATGAGTTAACACCGATGATTACCACCTCGAATGCCCATCAGAAAATTCTAGATGCACTAAAAACACACGATCCTGATGCTGCGGCAAAAGAAATGTTTATTCACATCGACGAAACCCGATCATCTCTTGAGAAAGTGATCGCCAAATGCAAACCACAGTGGTTCCAGGACTGAGACTTAATGTTAACTCCATAATTTATCCCTAAGTTTTCCCATTTATACTGCTGATATGAAAAAAAGTGCTATCAGCAGTTGACCCCCTTAACAACTTCGTTAAAATCTAATCTGATGAAACCACAATAACTCGTTGTGTTTTAGGAGAACAATAATGAATCTGACCCAAACTTCAAATCCAGCTGTTGCTGTAGCAACCAGACAAGCCGGATCTTTCAATTTCGGCGGAACCGAAGCTGCCGCCACTATTTCCGGCTCTACCACAAAATCTCTCGTTTATATCCTGATTACATTGGTAGTCGGCTACTTCTCAATGGCTTATGCCTTAAACGGTTATATTTCCAATGGCGCCTTAATCGGTTCATGCCTTGTTGCCTTCATTGTCGCCCTGGTAACTATTTTCAAACCTCAGTTTGCTCCTGTTACGGGACCAATCTACGCAGTTACAGAAGGTGTTGCCCTAGGTATGCTGTCAGGCATCTTTGAATATCAGTATCCGGGCATCGTTGTAACTGCTGTAATGTCAACCTTTGTGGTAGTGATGGTTATGCTCGTGCTGTGGAAATTTAAACTTATTGTCCCGACTCAGCGCTTCCGCTCCATCGTGGTTGGTGCCACTGCCGCCATCTGCGTTCTTTATCTGCTGAATTTCATCTTTATGCTCTTCGGTTCTGCCCTGCTGCCATCTTCAGGTCCGCTTTCCATTGCCATCTCTCTTGTGGTCTGCCTGATAGCCGCTTTAAATCTTGTTCTCGATTTTGAAGCTATCCAGTCTGCCGTAGATCAGGGATTGCCTAAATATTTTGAAGCCTTCAACGCCTTCTCGCTGCTTGTAACCATCTGCTGGCTCTATATTGAGATTCTCAAACTTTTAGCCAAGCGTGAGGACTAATTCATAATTAACACATCAAGAGAGCTGCTGCGGCAGCTCTTTTACTAAAAGGAACCTGCAATCGTGAAAGACCTGGAACAGTGCCGCAAAGAACTGGATGAAATTGACACACAGATTCTTCAACTTTTAAAACAACGTATCGACGTTGCCGGAGATGTTGCCTTATACAAACTCATCAACAACAAAAAGGTCGTCGATACCAAAAGAGAGCAGTCTAAACTGCACAGTCTTGAGCAGCAGGGAAGAGAACTGAAGCTCTCCGCTTCATTCATTTCCGACGTATTCAAAAGCATTATGGCGCATACGGTTTCCTACGAACTGCGTTATATTGCCGAAAAGGTTAACGAAAAAAGTCTCGAACGTGATGTTTCCATAGCTCATCTTGGCACCGTAGGAACGTATTCTCATCTTGCAGCAACACGCTACATTGATGCCTACAAGGGGAAGGTGGAACTTATGAGCTGCAATTCCTTTGATGAGATTGTCGCCGCTGTAGAAAGCGGCAAATGTGATTACGGCATGCTGCCTATTGAGAATTCAAGTTCCGGCAGTATCAACGAGGTACTCGATGTTCTGCAGGGTTCTTGCACTCAGATTGTCGGAGAACTGTTCTACCCAATAGATCACTCTATTCTCGGCTGCGATAAAATCAAATTAAGTGAGATCACCGACGTTTATTCTCACCCTCAGCCGGTACAGCAGTGCTCACGCTGGCTTAAGGATTTTCTGCCGCATGTTAAGATCCATTACATGGAATCATCATCCCACGCTATTCACGCTGTGGCAAAACTCAGAAATAAAACGCACGTAGCCATCGCAAGTCATAATGCCGCAGCATTTTATAATCTGCTGCCTCTTATGGATAACATTGCCAACAATAACCACAATTACACCCGTTTTATCTGTGTATCCATGACTCCCGTAGCGGTAAGTGAAAGTGTGCAGGCCAAGACGTCTTTAAGTTTTACCGTAGCAAAATACACCCCGGGTTCTCTTATTAAAGTACTTGATGCCTTTTCAAAGCATAACCTGAATATCGTCAAACTGATATCAAGACCTCGTCTGGCTGCAGGGCATGATACCTGGGAAGAGATCTTTTTTGCCGATATTCAGGCCAACATTGCCTCCCCAATCATGACGCAGATACTTGACGATATCAGAACCTATACGAGTTCTCTCAAGGTTTTGGGCTGTTATCCTAGTCAAGATCATGCATAATTGACGTTGTAACAGTCTAGAATACATAAGGAGTAACCGATGGATCTAAAGTCTACGCTTAAGCTTAATGACGGAAATGAAATACCACTATTAGGTTTCGGAGTCTTCAGAGCTGCAGAAGGAGAGGAAACCTATCAGGCTGTAATCAAAGCTCTTGATATTGGCTACAGACACCTTGACACCGCCATGATTTACGGCAACGAGGTCTCTGTCGGCAAAGCTCTGTACGACAGTGGTCTTAAACGTCAGGAAGTTTTTGTTACAACAAAACTCTGGAATGATGACGTTCGCAAGGGAAATATCCGCTCTGCACTTGAAGCTTCACTTGCACGCCTAAAACTTGATTACATCGACCTCTACCTTATTCACTGGCCTGCTGACGGCTATGTCAAAGCCTATCTGGAAATGATAAAACTCAAAGAGGAAGGACTCATCAAATCTATAGGCGTAAGCAACTTTCATGAGCACCATCTCAACGATATCTTCAAAGCAACCGATGTCTGCCCTGCTGTTGACCAGATTGAATGCCATCCTCATCTTCCGCAGCACAAACTTATCAAGTTCTGTGCAGACAAGGGGATTGCCGTTGAGGCCTGGAGTCCGCTTGGCGGACAGAGATCACAGGGGGCGCTGATAAATGACCCTCTTATTCTCAAAATTGCAGACAAGTACGGCAAGAGCGGCGCTCAGGTTCTGATCCGCTGGCAACTGCAGCGCGGGGTCATAGTACTGCCTAAATCTGTTCATGCCCAAAGAATTGAACAAAATGCCCAGGTGTTCGATTTCTCGCTTGACAGTGAAGATCTTGAACTTATCGAAACCCTGAACAATGGTCAGCGCTACGGAAGCGATCCTGAAACCTTTGACTTCTAGTCACATCTTCCGCACCTAGCTGGATGGAGCTCTTTTAGCTCTGAGCAACAAAGAGAGCTCCGTCCCATGCAAAAGCCCGGCTGGTACTGATAATCACCATCGTTAATCGGCTATTAGTTCAGCGATTGCATGGTGTTACCACAAAAAGACAATGTGTCTAAAGATCTGAAGCAATCAGGAGAAGCAATGCTCGAACAAAAACTTAGCTGGACCAGACCCCCAAAGAATTTCTCAATCACGGATAATCAGATTGAAATCATTACTGAGCCACATACTGACTTGTGGCAAAGAACCTATTACCACTTTCGCAATGACAATGCTCCTGTGCTACAGATGCAGACAGATGAAAAATTCTTTTCCTTTAGTGTAAAAACTGATTTTTCCGATAGTCATCAGCGCTTTGATCAGTGCGGTATCGTGATGTACCTCGATCAGGATAACTGGCTTAAAGCCTCTGTTGAATATGAGAGTACTGACTTTCAGCATTTAGGTTCGGTAGTTACCAATCATGGCTATTCTGACTGGGCAACAACGGTGATCCCGGCCGATATCAAAACCATGTGGTATCGATTATCAAGACGAGAGAATGATTTTAAAATTGAATCATCTTTTGATGGCAGGTCCTTTGCGCAGATGCGTATCTGTCATGTTTTCAAGGCAGATACGCTAATCAGATTCGGCATCTATGCCTGCAGTCCTGAGGATTCATCCTTTAAGGCTGTTTTTTCTGATATGCAGATAACTGAATGTGTCTGGCCAACTCATGACGGACAGCAAGCTGATTATTGAGAGAAAAAGAGATTGAAGGAACTAAAATAAGGAACTCAATATTGCTCTTACCGCTTTCAAAACTGCTTTCGTAAACGTACTTGTGGTGTTCTTTGAGCAGGAAAGAAAAATATCGGGACGAGCTGTAGTGAATCATTGCGGACAACATAAAAGCGAGTGTGTTTACCACTAAACAGAAAATCCGCGGTTGGTAAGGTCCTCAGAAAAATACTGTTACAGAAATGAAAAAAAGATATGATAATCCTCGGTCAGCGCCTTACCGCTTTCCTATTCAACTATTCTATCGCACAACGGATTTTGGTAAATCACGAACATTATCGCACTCATATTATCGTATACGTAGAACAGCCATTTATGAAAATTCATGTCTTGCACACCGGTCAGGTCAGGGTATCACCATATCTGCCTTTTGGTGGTGATAACTGCAATATTCTTAAAGCCTCAGGAATAACCACACCGAAGAAGGATTGGATCTGGTTGCCAGTCTCGGTATATCTCATCGAGCATAAGAACGGTCTGATTCTTGTTGATACTGGCTGGCACCGGGACATGTCTCCCAAAGGGGTCTATGACAAGAAGGCGCAGATTAAAAGTCTTGGTTCACGTATCTTATATAACGTAAATCAGGGGCTGATTCCGCCTAGAAAGGCAGTCAATGAACAACTTGAAGAGCTGGGTATTAAATCTTCCGACCTTGACTATGTACTTTTGACTCACCTAGATTGTGATCATGCTAACGGTTTACGTGCAGTAAAGGATGCAAAACACATCCTTTGTGCAGGTGAAGAACTTGAATGCGCCCGCAAACACAGTTTTATCCGCTATAAGAAGCAATGGTGGCAAGGAGTTAATCTTCAGTCTATCAAATGGAACGGCACAGAAGGGCCTGTTCATAAGTCATTTGACCTTTTTGACGATGGGAGTGTCATTATGGTTAATATTCCAGGTCATAGTGATGGTCTTTGCGCAGTGAAAATCGTCAATGGGAAAGGTAAATATGTCTTACTGTTCTCCGATGGTGGCTATGCGACAAAATCATGGAAAGAGATGATCACCAGTGGCATTTCGCTCGATAAGAATATGCAACGAAATTCATTAAATTGGATCCGTGAGCAGTCAATGAACTCTGATTGTATAGAAAGTCTGGCCACTCACGATAGTGAAATCAAACCACATATAATCACTCTGTGAACGTACTTCAGCCTGTAGAAATTGCATAGTTCTTCCCAATCTTGACAAGATTGCCATCAATCATGATTTGTTTTGATTTTCATTAAGATACTTCTTTGCAGATCCACGCAAATCGGCGAAGAAATTAGCAAAAAAAATTGAGAAAAAGGAAGATTAATGGTGCCGAAGGTGGGACTCGAACCCACACACTATCACTAGCGGCGGATTTTGAATCCGCTGCGTCTACCAATTCCGCCACTTCGGCCTGTATGGCATTGAGATTATACTGATCCACCCCACTTTTGTAAAGTCATGATTTGCGTCTTAATAAGACGATTGCAAGGATACCGAATATAACGGTTGAGATACTTGCGCCAAAAAGAGGAGGAATGTTATAAACCAAGGAAGAAGGCGCAAAAATCTGGTTCAGGACATAATAGCCAAAACCAAGAGTAATTCCTGAGAGAATTCTGGCTCCCATGTTAATGGAACGAAGTGGACCGAAAACGGTCGATAATGCCAGCATCAGCATCACCACTGTGGTCAGAGGAGCGATAAGTTTGTTATAAAGTTCAAGTCTATACTTCTGTGCCACCTGTCCGTTATCCTCAAGATAACTGATATAGTCGATAAGCCCCTTTATGGTGAGGATATTGCTAGTACTGCCTATAATTTCAACACGCTCAGGATTAAGATGCAGTTTCCACTGTTCAGTCGGAAGATGCGAGGTTTCAACACCGAACTCACTGTATTGTCTTCTGACAATGTTATGCATTTCCCACTGACCTTTATTGTAAAAACCAGACTGGGCCCTGCTCTCTGTCTTAAGAACGTTTCCCTCAAAATCATAGCGGACTATATTCTGGAGACTGCCATCTGATAGAGAACTCTGAATACCAATAAAAGAATTACCCTCACGCAGCCATATTCCTGACTTGCTGACAGTGATCCGGTTTTCATTAGATTCCTCAGTAAGTCTTTCAGTAGCAAAGGTCTCAAGAGGAGGCACAACATATTCTCCTACGGCCATTACCAAAATAACGGCAGGAACAATGCTTTTTAACGCACTGATTGCAATATTGACGCGGGAAAGACCTGTCGACTGCATAATGACTATTTCTGAGTTACGGGCCATCATGCCAAGACCAATTACTCCTCCTAAAAGCACCGAAAGAGGGAAAAAAGAGACAAAAAAACCCGGCAGTAACAGGAGAATATATTCACACAGAAAAAGGAAATCGATGGTACCACGACCGATATAGCGAGTTTTATCAATAAAGGTAATAAGACCTATCAGCAGTGTCAAACATATAGCAATAACCAAAACGTACAAAAGGAGATTCTTACCAATATACTTATCTAGGATTCCGTACATATCCAACCTGCTCTTCCAACTTGCTCCCAGCTATTATAGTTAATCTACTTCTCAACTTAAAGGCGGCATTGATGCCGCCCTTATGATAAGACCAGAACCTGCTGTCATCATTAGCTTTTGAATAATGACTTAAGCATCGGTTTGTACATTGGCGAGAGCAGACTGACAAGAGCCAGCAGCAGGAATACAAAGCAAATTGGACTGGTGACAAAGATGGACAGTGAACCGTCACTCATCATAAGTGACCCGGTAAAGTTCTCTTCGGCAAGTTTTCCTAAAATAATGCCAATGATGACTCCAGGTACCCCCATGTCAAACTTATGCATGAAATAACCAATCAGACCTGCACCCAGCATCACAAAGACATCAGGTACTGAATTGTTATAGGAATAAGTACCGATCATAGCCATCACGACAATAATCGGCAGAAGAATTACCATCGGTACATTGGTTACTTTGGTAAACAGTTTAATAAGGGATAAACCCATTGCACCCATAACGATATTGGCAAGCATCATGCCAATAAAAATCATGTAGACATCAACGGCATTATTGGTAAACAGCATCGGACCAGGCTGAATACCGTGTACCATCAGAGCACCCAAAATAATCGCTGTAGCACCATCGCCAGGAATTCCCAGAGTCAGCATCGGAATAAAGGCACCGCCAACGATGGAATTATTGCCTGATTCAGAAGCGGCAATTCCTCTAGGATCACCTTTACCAAACTGCGATTTGTCCTTAGCCCAGGTCTTGGCCTGGTTATAGCAGATCCAAGAACTAATATCTCCGCCAGTACCGGGAACACAGCCGATAAAGGTACCGATGCAGGACGAACGGACTAATGTTGGCAGAGTTAGAGAAAAATCCGCCATCGATGGCAGGACATTATCGATCTTGAAATCCTTTTTCTCGTATTTCTTGCCAAAGTTATCCTCAACATTGATGAAGACCTGGGTTATGGCAAAAAGACCTATCAGAATCGGCATAAATGAGACGCCACCTTTGAGGTAAAGCGAATCAAAGGCAAAACGGTCAAGACCACTCATGGCATCAGTGCCGATAGTCGCTATCCACAGTCCGATGATGCAGCCTATGATGCCCTTGACTATTGATCCTGGTGATACCGATGTGATCATACTGATACCGAAAATAGCCAAAGCAAAATATTCCGGTTTGGAGAACTGCAGAGCCACCATGGCAAGCAGTGGCGCACAGCAGATAAGACAGAAGGTGGAAAACACTCCACCGAATGTTGAGGCGGTGGTTGAAATAGACAAGGCACGGCCAGGCTGCCCGTTCGTGATCGCCATAGGGTAGCCATCAAGAGTGGTAGCAGCAGACGCCGGAGTACCAGGAGTCTTAAGTAAGATAGCGGTGATGGATCCGCCGTATATTGCGCCACAGTATATGCCAAGCAGCATGATAATACCGCCCAGACCCCCCACCTTAAAGGTCACCGGGAACAGTAGCGCCAGTCCCATATTAACTGACAGTCCCGGCATAGCTCCGATGAAAATACCCAGTGCAGTACTCAGGATTAACAGCGCAATATTTGTAAAAGATACCAGCTGTACCAAAGCATCAATTATTGATTCCATCCTGCTGGCTCCTAGTCAATAAAAAACGGTAATGGCAGAAAAATATTCAGAAGCTGTGTGAACACTAGGAAAATAAATCCCAAAAAAAGAAGCACCACAGCAAGCATCAGTTTGTAGTTACGCAAACCGAGCATGTACATTGCCGCAAACATGAAAATAAAGGTCGAAGGGTAAAAACCTATCACAAACATCGTAACCCCATAGCCACAGACCAGAGCCATCATGTGATAGGCTGCAATATTGCCCGGATTACTCAGAACTACCGGTTCTAATACATATTTTCCGGAATTGCGAATAGTGTCGAAAAGAAGTACTGCCGCAACAATAAGCAGACTCAATCCGAGGAAAAACGGCCAGAAACCGGCTCCCGGCCCATACATAGTAACTTCAATGCCGTAACTGTAGGATGTAGTAGCAATCAGCGCTCCGACGATGCCGGTTACAACAGACACCAGCAAATTACAGTTTCTCATATTTGCCATTTGCTCTCCTTAGCGCCCAACTGCGCAGTTACGGCAAAGAATTAAGTTAGACTACGATTACTTCTGTTTTGCAATTTCAGCGAGGAACTCACCAAACATCAGGTCGTCTTTCTTCATCATTTCGTTAGCATCTTCGCCAATGATCTTGGTTGGATCGATACCCTGCTTTAAGAAATAATCAACATATTCCTTCTTCTCAGATACTTTCTTGGCTGAGTTGCGCAGAACATCGAGAACTTCCTTTGGAGTACCTTTAGGAGCAACCAGAGTAGCCCAGGCACGGATAGCAATATCAAAACCTAATTCCTTGAAGGTTGGAACATTAGGGAACAGGTTTGTGCGGGAATCAGCCATTACAGCCAAAATCTTCAGATTACCAGCCTCAACCTGGGTCTTGAATGATGAAGGGTCAGCCAGAGTACCATCGATGTGCTTACCAGCCATTGCTGCAGCGATATCAGCAGTTCCCTTTGGATATGGGATGTGTTTAACCTTTACACCAAACTGCTTTTCAAAGGCCAGTGTAGCAACGTGCCAGATAGCACCGACACCAGAGTTACCCATCATAACCTTGCCTGGGTTCTTCTTCAGGTAATCAACGAATTCGTTTAAGGTGTTATATGGTGCGTCAGCCGGAACGATGAGAGCAGCAGGAGCTGCGATAGGAGCAATAATTGACTCGAAATCCTTGTAGGTTAAGTCAGTCTTGCCCTGATGAGGGAACATAGCCAGCTCTACAGTTACCATACCGAGTGTATATCCGTCAGGTTTTGCCTTGGCAACTTCCTGCATACCAACGATACCATTGCCGTCAGGCTTGTTTACAGGAACAAACTTGACAGTGCCGAAATCTTCCTGCATCAGATTGATAATGCCACGGGCAGTGGTATCAGTGCCGCCACCAGGATTTTTTGGAATGATAACAGTAATATCCTTTGACGGATACTGATCTGCAGCCAGAGCGGCAGTTGAACCTACAAGACCCATTGATACAGCAACTGCTGCCAATAATGCCTGATATTTGCGCATAAAATGCTCCTTCGTTTATTAAACAAATTTATATTTGATCACACGGATATTGTTTCTTTTGTATGTGTAGCAGATATACATAAAGTCTCCTGCCACACGCACGCAAGGATAGGAAAATTCCGCCTTTTCACTATCTAAAATCTCCTCCTGACGAAAATGACATCCGTCTTCTGAGGAAAACAGGGTAATTGGTGAACGTAATCCCCAGTTCCCTGCTACAGGATTACACACCAGATACAGCCGACCATCATGCATATCTGCATCAAGTCCACTGTTGTTATTCGGCATTTCAACCCTATACGGTGCACACCATGTCTCACCCTCGTCGGTTGAATCTGAACGCATTACAGAACCTACCGTTGAACGCAGAAGCATGTGTACTCCGCCGTCATCTGCAAAAAGAGTAGGCTGAATAACGCCACGTCCGGAAAAAGACTGCTCACTGACCTTGATATCAGCCTTGATGCTTCCATCACACTTTTCAAGTTCTTCTTCAGGACAGAAAATTTCAGGACTTTTTCTTAAACTTTTCATGTCATCATCACTGATATCCACGAAAGCACGCCACACACCATCCTCTAAGGATGCTGGGCACAGAATTCTGCCGCTTTTTAGGCGCAGCGGTTTATTCCTGACAGGACCTCTTCCCCCAACATCGCCTGCAACAAGTTCTCTTGGTGCTGAAAAACTCTGTGCATTATCAAATGATTCCATCAGGTAACTGCGCCAGCGGGCGATGACGTTTCCTACCTTGAAAATGAGTCCGATATGTCCATCCAGATATCTGAAGAACACCGGATTCCAGTGCGCCTCATCAGAGTATGCTATTCTTTCCGTGGACACGCATTTTCCGTCATAGAGCCGACTCAGATAGATTGCAGTATCTTCAAGACCCTCATAAGAACCACCGAAAAAAGAAACCAGCACGGTATGTTCATCAAGAGGAAGAAGATTACTTGCATGACACATTGCACACGGCAGTGAGTCACAGGCAAAAGTATCAAAGACTCGCGACAACTTCATAGATCAACCACGTTCCCCAGTTTAATCGCAGTCTCCTGCAGTCTCTGAGCGTATTTCTGATAAACAGTCTTAGGGAATCTCAGACTAGGACCGCTGACACTTATCGCACCGATGAGTTTGTGTCCAAGACCAAAGACCGGTACAGCGACACACTTGATCCCGTACTCATGTTCCATGTTGTCCACACTGTAACCATTCTCTCTAATCTTATGCAGTTCCTGTCTTATCTCATCAGGAGAGGTAATGGTATTTTCAGTAAATTTAACCAGAGGTCTGGACAAAACCTCCTCCTCTCTATCACGGTCTAAAAATGCAAGAATCGCCTTGCCAACTCCCGTACAGGTCAACGGTGCTGTAAGACCTAGTACATTTTTGGCATTGACCGCCTTCTTCGGCTGAACAGCACAGAAATACATTACATTATTGCCGTCCGGCACGCCAAAAAACGCGCCTTCACCAATATCATCAGACAGACTCTGCAGTTCGTCTCTAACCAGTTCCTGAAAGTTATAACGACCGCTGATATGATGGGCCATTTCCAGAAATCTCACCGAAAGACTGTAATGGCGGGTCTGGTCGTTGCGTTTGACATAACCAAAAGCAGCAAAAGTGTTCAGGATCTCGTGGACATTGCTTTTGTTCAAGTCCAGTGAGTCACTTATCTCACTAATACCGTAATCCTTTTTCTCGCCAGCCATAAACGCCAAGATCTGCAATGCTTTTACAAGAGATTTCTGCATAACAACCTATCTTTACAATGTGCCCTTATACAGCAGTATATTGGCGTATAAAGCCCTTTCACCGGTTAAAACAATTACCTGCGATGAGGCTGCTAGATCATAAAATTTCTGTCTGTCGACAAGACCTAGACTGTTGCGCTGAGTCTTATTTTGAAGAATATTTCTGTATTCGCCCCAGATAGGAGTCTTAACACCTCTGTCAGTATCAGCCTTTGTTACTTCCATAACGTATGCCGCATCCTGATGCAAGGCATCAATAGGAAACAGATCCAGTACTGCAGTTAAAAGATCTGGCATTGAAACTGTCGGTAGATGAACCAGAGTATGATTTTCAGCCAGCCGGTAAGCCGGAAAATTCGCATCAGCGAGCACCAAACTGTCGCCATGTCCCATTGCAGCCAAAGCATAGAGCAGATCAGGTGTTATGACTTCCGGTATCCCCTTCAGCATAAACGTTACTCCTCAGATAGTTCTGTTATGCTCCCGGTCTGCGCCGGGAGCTTGTATTTTCTTTTTCAGCAATAATTAGCGGTACATTGGACCGTAATTCTGGCAGGCACGATAATCCTGACCTTCCTTGTCCATGCCGAATGAATTCCATGCTGTTGGTCTGAAGATCTGATCTTCAGGGACATTGTGCATGCAGACTGGAATGCGCAGCATCGAGCATAGCGTAATCAGATCAGCACCGACGTGACCGAAAACAATACCACCGTGGTTGGCACCCCAGTTGTTCATCACATCGTAGGCGCTCTTGCACGGACCACTCTGTGTCACTCTTGGAGTGAACCAGGTGCAAGGCCAGGTGTAGTCAGTTCTCTTCCACAGAGCATCACTGACCTCAAACGGCAGTTTAACGGTCCAGCCTTCAACTATCTGCATGACAGGACCCTGACCTTTAACCAGATTCAGACGGGTCATGGTTACCGGCATTTCAGCCTCAGTTAAGAAACGTGAAGAATAACCGCCTCCACGGAAGTAACCCTTGTCAGAAGCATGCCATGTGGTTGCCTTCAGAGTTTCCTCTACATCCTTGTCGGTAAGTTCCCAGAATGGCTTAACCACAGGATTACCATTTGCATCAACCTCTTTTCCAGCATAATCGATAGCACAGGCACCAGAGTTGATAAGGTGAATAAAGCCACCTGCAGTCTTGGCATGACCTTCAACGTCGTAA
Source organism: Succinivibrio sp. (assembly GCA_017635415.1). Lineage (GTDB taxonomy): Bacteria > Pseudomonadota > Gammaproteobacteria > Enterobacterales > Succinivibrionaceae > Succinivibrio. The sequence continues at coordinate 22,318 of JAGBLM010000078.1, forward strand.
CCGGTGCAGCGCTTGACAGCTTCGCTGGACCACATGGTTCTGACATCGGCAAAAATCACGGCACGGTTGGTTACCAGTTTCTGCAGCAGCATGGTGGCACCGTTTAAGGTGTCATTCTCTGTGGCAGTCACGAAGGTTTCACGAGGACCTTCCCAATCAAATGAGGTATTGAGAATTGCCTCGGCAAGATCGGTATCAGGATAACGGTCAGTCCACTGTCTCTGTCCTTGGAAGCCTCCGGCGATAGCATTAAAGCCTAAAGCCTCTTCACCAAGTTCAGCACTGAACTTCTTATTGCCACGATAAAGATCCTTTAAGATCAGGGCGCATTTTACAGAGAACTCAAAATCAGCTTCGTCTTCTTCTTTTGACTTGTGCATGAATTCTGGATTCTTGTCAAAGCCGATAGGAAGTTTTGCCTTGGCCCACTTAATAGCCTGCTGGTATTCATCCTCATCGTAAATGTGTTCTTCAATACGGCGCAGAATCTCAACCTCATCAATGGACTCCACACGCATACCAAGGTATTCTTCGAAGAAATCCCAGTTCATCATGGAACCTGCGATGCCCATGCATACTGAGCCAACCTGCAGATAGGATTTTCCTCTCATGGTGCAAGCGGCAACAGCTGCTCTGGCAAAACGGAGAATCTTTTCCTGAACATCTTCAGGAATATTAGGGTCATCAGCGTCCTGAACATGCTTGCCGTAAATACCGAAGGCCGGCAGACCTTTCTGTGTGTAAGCGGCTAGAACACAGGCCAGATATACGGCACCAGGACGCTCAGTGGCATTTAATCCCCAGACTCCCTTGATGGTCATCGGATCCATATCCATAGTCTCGGCACCGTAGCACCAGCAAGGAGTTACTGACAGAGTAATATCTACTCCTTCCTTTTTGAACTGGGCGGCACACTTTGCAGCCTCAGCGGCACGACCGATGCTGGTTTCTGAGATAACACACTTAACCGGCTCACCATTTGAATAGCGCAGATTATCACTGATAAGCTTTGCTGCAGCTTTTGCCATGTTCATAGTCTGTTCTTCAAGAGACTGGCGAACACCTAATTTGCCCATTCTGGCATCAATAATGCGGCGAATTCCGATTACAGGATACTGGCCGATATAGCGATTCGTGCTCATTTAATTCTCCATTAAAAAAAATCTACTATCTGGATTTTGGTTCAATACTTGAAATGTTAGTAGCGCAAAATAAAGAATTCATATAACTATATTCACTTTTTATAAATTACTTGTTGTTTTTGTGAAGTCAGGCAGATTATTTCGAATACTGTTCTGTGTTGGAGAATTACAAAACAGCGTTCTTCTGTAAATAACGAGAACAGGTGAAAGAAAAAACAGAATGTTTCAGATCTTCTGACTATATTTCATATAGTAAATGTTAGCTTGTCTGATAAATAGACCTAATGCAAGGAAACAGTCAGAATAATAAAGGCTTGGTTGCTAAGCTTATTTCACAAAAATCTCAAATTAAAGATCAAGCGCTAATATACAAACATTTGCAGTGGAATTGCTGTAAATTTGTTCTATATTATAGTTTAAAATTCACCGTTAATTCGAATTTTGTAACACCGTTTAGAGAAAAATAACAATGATCCCTCTTGGTTCTGCATATCACGAGAATTTTATCCGCGGCTCTTTGGATTTTCCGTTTGATTATCACTACATCAATCCGGCCCACCCGCGTTTTGTAATGCCATTTCACTACCATGTCGACTATGAGATTTTAAGAGTTGTAAAAGGCGGTCTGTCTATTAATCTTAATGAACGACATTATCATCTTGAGGATGGTGATTACCTGTTCATCGGAGAGGGAGTTGTTCACGGCGGAGAACCTGATAATGCCGAAACCGTATACGAATGCGTAGTCTTCAATCTTACCCAGATGTTTGACACAAGCCGACCTGATTTTTCCTGGCTGCAGCAGCTTGCGACCCATCAGATGAGTATCGAGGAACTATACACCATAAAGGATCACCCTGAGATCACAGCCTGTATGGATGAGTTTTTTTCCTCAGTAAAAAACAAGGAGCATAACTGCGTTCTGACTTATGGCAGACTCCTCTCCCTCATCGGCAAAATTCTTGAAGGCAATCACTACACTCTTTACACCAATACCATGTCCAGTCGATATCTTAAACATCTGAACAAATCATCGCAGCTGTTCAGATACATATACGATAATTTTGCCAACGACATAACCCTTGAGGACATGGCAGGGGCAGTCAATCTCAATCCTAAATACTTCTGCCGCTTTTTCAAGGAACTGACCTCCTATCGTCCAATGGATTATCTCAACCGCTTCCGCATCGACTGTGCTGCCATCAGACTGACGACATATACGGAAACGGTAAATCAGATTGCCTATGCCTGCGGTTTTAAAGATCCCTGTTATTTCACCAAACTGTTCAAACGTTACAAGCATGTCTCCCCGCGTGAATACAGAAACATTCACTCCGGACACATGAGATCAGTTCATTCAGGCGTTTAAGAGCTGCTCAGGAGTGAAACCCTTTTAATCGTAAGAAGAATCGGCAATAAAAAAGTGATAAGTTCTGATATAGATCACAACTTTCTCTCTTATTAAGTAAAAAGTGAATATCAAACATATTTTTTCGTTAAATATTCTTCACAAAAGCCTGAGATTAGAACTAAATTGCTAAATAGAAAAAGTGTTGATTCCTGCGTCCTCTTTGACCGCTAAACAGGCGCTATCAGACATACAGGAATTTTTAGTTTTTGATTCATAGAGATGAAAGGTTCTCATGAATAAGACATGAAAATTTACATATTTAAGGAGTGTTCTATGAAAAAAGTGTTAGTTACAGTGCTTGCTTCTGCTGTATTGTCATTTACGGCATCAGCTTTCGCAGCAGACTTTGACGCCACTACCATCCGTCTTGCACACACAGCTGCAACCTCACATGCCCATCATCAGGCTGCAGAGCAGTTTGCCAAGGCTGTTGCCGACAGAACCGGTGGCAAGGTCAAGGTTGAGGTTTATCCAGCAGGAGAACTTGGCGACCAGCCGGCACTGGCAGAGCAAATCACCACTGGTGCACTTGATATGGCTGTTGTTTCTTTAGGTAACCTTGCTACCTACTCAAAGAAACTCAATGCCATGACCGCTCCGTTCCTCTTTGAAAACTACGATGCCGCCCATAAGGTAATCGATGCCTTCGTTATGGACTGGATGAATGAGGGGTTAGCGGCCCACGATACCTATGGTCTGTCAATGTTTGACTACGGTTTCCGTCAGACCACTACCAAAGGTATCACTGTAAACAGCGCCGCCGATCTTAAAGGCGTAAAGATCCGTGTTCCACCTGCAGCAGGTCTTATGGCAGCCTTCGAGGCCATCGGTGCCAACACTCAGAAGATTGCTTACTCAGAACTGTATTCATCTTTAAAGCAGGGTGTTGTTGACGGTCAGGAAAACCCGGTATTCACCATCCTGGCTGATTCTCTGTATGAGACTCAGGATAATCTGGCTTTAACCAACCACTACTTTGACTGCCAGGCTCTGGTAATCAACAAGGCTGAGTTCGACGGTTTCAAGCCGGAACTGCAGCAGATCATCAAGGAAGAAGCAGTAAAGGCCCAAAATCTGACCCGTGACATCATCTCCAATGGTGAGGCCAAGGTCATTGAGGAACTCAAGGGCAAAGGCATGAAGGTAACCACTCCTGATCGTAAATCCTTCACTGACCTGATGAAACCTGCCTATGAAAAGATTGGTCAGCTGGCAGGACCTGAGGAAATGACTAAACTGCTTGATGCTATTGCCAAGAATAAGTAATCAAGTCTGAATATATTGCCTACAGGGGCTGGTCTTGATTGTGGCCCGCCCCTTTTTATTGGTACTTCATCATGATCATGTTCTTAATTTTTGCTGGCGTACTGCTTGTGCTTCTCATCGGAGTAACCACAGCAGTCACCATGGGTTTTGTTTCGCTGGCGACATTCCTCATGGCTGGCGGCGCTATGGATAAGCTGTTCTTAATTCCGCAGCGCATGTATGACCAGGTTTCAGGTATTACGCTGATGGCAATTCCTTTCTTCCTGCTCATGGGTAACCTTATGAATGTAGGAGGAGTTTCAGGTAGTCTGTTCGGTTTTGGCAGAGCATGCCTGGGTCATCGCTGGGGAGGTCTTTCCAATGCAGCTATTGCAGCTTGCATGGTAATGGCTGCCATGTCAGGTTCTGCTGCCGCCTGTGCAGCCGGCATCGGCATGATTGCCATAGGTGAGATGAGCAAATGCGGTTACGATAAATCCTTCTCCTGCGCCACCATCGCCGCTGGTGGTGCCTTAGGTCCGGTTATTCCACCTAGCATTACGCTGATTCTCTTTGCAGGATTAACCAATACCTCCGTAGGTCAGCTGTTTGCCGCAGGTATCATCCCGGGAGTTCTGCTCGGCGTCGGTTTTATGCTCTGGTCTTCTTTTGTCTCCAAAAAGAATAATTATGCCAAGGTTGATCCGGTACCTTGGATTGAACGTTTTGACGCCTTCAAAAAAGCCTTTCTGGCTTTAATGACCCCGGTTATTGTGCTCGGCGGTATGTTCGGTGGCTTCTTTACCGCCACTGAGGCTGCGGCTGTAGCCAGTTTCTATGTCATGATCTTAGGCTTCTTTGTCTTAAAGACTATCCATCTTAAGGATATGCCGAAAATTTTCTGGGATACTGTAGAACAGACAGCCAAAGTAATGTTTATCATTGCCACTGCAGCATTCTTCCAGTATGTTCTTATCTACACCAGAATTCCGGCACAGGCCATCGCCTTCATCTCTGACAGTTTCAGTTCAATCGTTCCTGTACTGCTGATCATTATCGTAGTACTCATTCTTATGGGCTGCTTTATGGAAGGCACGGCAATATTGCTTATTACCGTTCCAATTTTCGTGCCGCTTGCCAAAGCGTTCCACTACGACATCATCCAGCTTGGCATTGTCATGTGCATCTCTCTTGCCATAGGTGTTCTCACGCCTCCTGTGGGACTTAATCTCTACGTAATGGCCTCTATTACCGGAGACAAGGTAATGAAGATAGCCAAACATGCTGTAGGTTATGTACTCATCATGTTCCTATTTGCCATCCTGACAGCCTTCTGTTCGCCTGTCACTCTGTATCTGGCAAGTTTTGTTAAGAGTTAAGGGAGCACAACAACATGGAATTGCTAAAGTTTTTGGACAAGTTAATCAGTAAAGTGACCAGAGGGATCTGCATAGTCTCAATGGCGATTATTTTCTTCCTCTTCCTGCTCAACGTCTTTGTCCGTATTTTTAACGATATAATTCGTACTATCAACGGATTGGGACAGAGCTGGTTTGGTCTTGCCGAAGGAGATAACCTCATCAATATCATGATCCCGAATTTCTCCCAAAGCGACGGCTGGATCCAGTTATTTCTAGTCTGGGTTATTTTCCTCGGCGCACAGGAGCTGGTTCGTACCCGCGGTCATTTTGTTGTCGATGTGATAACCGACCGTCTGGTCGGTACTCATCTGGGCAAAATGTTCAGAGTGATCTCAACCATTATTGAGTTCATTATGTATGCGGTAATCTGCTACTATGGATTTGTGCTGGTGGAAAGAGCCAACGCCTACATGCTTGAAATCCCGTGGATGCAGAAAAGATGGTACTACATGGTTATCCCTGTAAGTGCCTTCTTCATGAGCTGCTACAGCATAAGAGATGTTATTGCCGCCATCAAGACTCCGGCAAAACTGACCGGTGTCAAGACCGCATAAAACATCAGTCTGTGAAAAACGAAAACCTTCGAGGAGTGTCCATCGAAGGTTTTTTTATCGATTTTTCTGGTCACTGTATGATGAAGGAGCAAGAAGATCTGCTGACACGCCGGTTAGACTTCTGTCTGTTTTTTCCTTCTGAAAAACCCCCGGGTAAGATTAAGGGGAATAGCCACAAAAATCAGGAAAAGCAGCGGCACAATATACAAGCCCGGATATGGCGGCAAAGTCTCGGCATTGATAAGATTACGCAGTGACAGCAGCAACATATAGTAAGAAACATAGATAAAAATGGCCGGAAACAGCCTTGTGAACCTACTCTGTCGCGGATTGATAAGAGACAGTGGTACGGCGGCTATTACCAGAATAAAACAGCTGAAAATCGGACAGATACGCCACTGCAGTTCAACCATCTCTTTTACATTATCAGTATTAAGCAGATCGACTGTTGCAATACCACGGGTTGAATCAGTCTGCACTTCCTCAGGACGAGCACTGCCGATCGGCATTTTCACATTTTCAAAATGAACAAAACTGTAGGTTCCGTCCAAGCGTGGATCATAACGATTGGCGTCAGTCAGATACAGCCACTGCACTCCCTCATCATCATACCCAACGCTGCCGTTTCTGGCCACAATAAAGGAACTGCCCCGGTCGGCAAAAGGATTGGAGAGCACAAAGGATTCACCCATGGTTTTATTGGATCCGTCATTTGACTCAACCTCTTCAAGGTAGACATGGTACTGACCGAAGGAAACAAACTTGCCGCTTTCAATTGGCATATACCTAGGATTGTTTCTAGCATCGCTCCTCAGTTCAATCATGGCATTCTCTGAATAAGGCATCAGATAAAGGTTATTCACCGCCGTAACCACAGCAGTAATGCAACTGAGCAACATGGCAATCTTCATGATGTGACCGGTTGAATAGCCGGCTACACGCATCACCACCAGCTCAGAGTCCGAGGAAATTCGTCCCACGGCAATAAGGACAGAGGCAAACAGCGTCAGAGGCAGCATCAGAAACAGCGTTGACGGAACCGAGTAGATCACCAGCAGGGAAATAAAATCAACAGGTATTCTACCCTGTGATGCTCTTTCCACATATAGAACTATCGACTGACAGATGAACACAGCCAGCAGGACAATGAGAGTTACACACTGAACTTTCAGGATTTCCTTGAAAATGTATTTACTTAAAATCATTTCAACCCTTAACCAAAGCCTTTATCCAGGCTGTAAGCAATGCTGCCGGGGCACGGCTCGGCAGAAAAGGCGCCTTGTTTTTTATATAAATCATATCATCATGGGCTTTGAACAGATGAGTCGCCGGCAGTTTTGCAAAAAGCAGAGGATCAGAAATTCTCAGCAGAGGCAGTTCTGCCTGCGATACTCCTGCCTTGAACTTTAACACCTCATCTATGAATTCATTTAGAATCAAAGCCTGCTTAAAGGAATCAAGTCTTAAAAGAGCTTTTACGGCATCATGCTCATAACCAGTTTTAACGGCTACACCTAGCGCCTCAATAACCTCCGTACAGCTCTCAACGGTGCCATCCTCAAGATATTCTTTTGCTCCCAAAGGGGCATTGGCTGCTAATTTTAACCCAAGTTCACCACGATTCAAATCTAAGGTCCCCGAAATAGAGTTTTTTAAAAACTCAAGTCCGGTTTCTTTTTTAACCTCAGGAACTGTAATCTTAAATGCCCGGGAAAGAATAGTCGGCAACAGGGCCGACAAACTGTCCGAGACCATAATAATGAGAGTGTTTTCAGGAGGTTCTTCAAAGGTTTTGAGGATTGAATTTGCAGCAGAAGGCAACATCTGATGCGCATTCGAGATGATAGCGCACTTGCGCTCCCCACCGACCGCGGATTCATTCAGCCAGTGACTAAGTTGACGCAGCGAATCCACTCTGACAGTGTGTCTTGAATCATTAACATCATTCTCAAGAACCGCCGTCGGATTATTGGTAAGGTCCTCGCCTCTATCAAGTTCATCAGAGGTGCTGCTTAAGACCGCGATAAAATCAGGATGAGAAGCTGCAGCAAAAGACCGGCATGAACTGCAGCCACCACAGGCACCGCCGGGAGTTGGATCGTGACACAGATACAGTTTGGCGCATTCAAGAGCGAGATTTTCTCCGCCAAGCTGTCTGCTGGCGGCGATAATAACAGATCCCGGCAGACGTCCGCCCAGATAGGCCTGTTTGAATTCGTCACAGGACGGCTGCAGCCATTTATACAGCATAAAGCATCTCCAGTGCCTTCCTGATTTCAGAGAAAACCAGATCTTCTGTCTGCGCAGCGTCAATCACTTTAACTTCCTGCGGATGCTTTGCTGCGTACGCAAGATAGGTGGCTCTTACCCGTTCAAAAAAAGAAGCCTCAGAGCGTTCGAAACGGTCAAGAGAGCCGCGACTGCGCGCTCTCTTCATCCCCTCAAGCGGATCAAGATCCAAAAGAAAGGTCAAATCCGGTCTGAACGTACCCAACGCCACCCCTCTTACTGCGGCGATATCAGCATTACTCATACCGCGACCGCCCCCCTGATAGGCCAGGGTAGACAAATCGTGGCGGTCACAGATAATATCAAAGCCCTCTGCCAGTTTTGGCTTTATCAGCGTCTCAACCAGTTGCGCCCTGGCGGCATACATCAGCAGAAGTTCGGTCTTGTCACAAAGACGATCCATTGCGTCAGGAGTTTTCAGAATATCTCTGATCTTCTCGGCAACAGGAGTTCCCCCCGGTTCTCTCAGACAGAGAACCTTACGACCTGTGTGTTCTAAAAAGTCTTTTATCCGAGGTATCTGCGTTGACTTTCCCGCGCCTTCTCCACCTTCAAGAGTGATAAAAAAACCGCTCATTTTAGTCTTTATCCTTTGCTTTACACCCGAACAACTGCAGACCAATTGTGTAGATGTGCTGCTTAATGCGAAATTATTTTCCGCCGGAACCTTTCCCGGCACTCTTTGCTGACTCAGTTTCCAGGGTCAGCACGGAATCTTCAGGATCAGCCTTACTGTCAGTCTTGCTTTTTTCATTCCCGTCTTCTTCAGACTTCTGTGCCTTTTTCTGTTCGGCGTAATAACTTTTAACTTTCTTACGGTATTCTGCAACAGCTTTGTTATGTTCTGCCAGTGAATTGGAAAACACATGTCCGTCACGAGGACTAATCCCTTTGGCCACAAAATACAGAGCAGAACTGTCGGCAGGATTCAGAACTGCCAGAACAGAAGCCTTGCTTGGCATACAGATTGGAGTTGGCGGCAGACCTGCCCTGGTGTATGTATTGTAAGGAGTGTCTTTATTCAGCATTTCACGGGTAAGTTTTCCTCTGAAAGATGGTGATACGCCGTACATAACCGTAGGGTCAGTCTGAAGCCGCATTTTCTTTTCCATCCGGTTATAGAAAACAGCTGCCACCAAAGAACGCTCATCGTCAACCAGAGTTTCTCTTTCAATAATTGAAGCCAGGATCAGAGCCTCATAAGGTGAGTCCAGCTTCACCCCGGGTTCCCTGTTCTTCCAGTGTTCCTTCATAAAAACGGCCATATCACGGATAGCCCGCGAGATAACCGCAGTCACAGGTCTGTCATCAAATACCGGATAGGTTGCAGGCATGAGCAGTCCTTCAAAAGAGACCGGATACTTGTCCTCTCCTGCACTGACATATTTTAAAAGATCATCCTTCTGCAGACAGTCTCTGATAAACTTGCCGGGAACATTTACGGCATTTAAGGTCCCCTCATCGGTATACTTTATCTTCTTGATCTTCTCGTAAATGCTCTCCCAGGAGGAACCTTCCACTACAACAAGATTTTCATACTCCTTCTCGAGTACATTTCCTTCGGCCATATCCTTTAGGATCTGTTCAATGTTTTTATGACCGTCAATGGCATACAGTCCCTTCTGGACCTTATCCAGATCTTCGTGTAACTTACACCACAGTCTCAGAATAACAGAAGGAAATTCATTTCCTAACAGGTCATTAACCACCGTTCTTGCTGTGTCGCCGGCCTTAAGTTCATAAGCCTCAGGCTGCTGAGGGATCTTGTAATCATCTATTTTCTGCAGAGAAGACCAGACAAAGCCTCCCGCAGCAAGGATTGAGACGATAAGCACAATGATCAGTGTCAGAAGGATCTTCTTTTTTGACAGCATAGATAAAAACATTCACTCAAAACACTCCTCCCATTCTACCGTAAATTTACATATCTCTGACGACGCTTGAATCAGATCTGTCAGAACAGTTCATATCTTCTGAGTGCTTCCATTCTAAAAGAACGTTGCACTTTCTTGGGAAAAGTCGGTCCTGATTTGCGTATAAAACCAGAAACCTCCTGAACAACATCATAGTTCGTGTTAAAATGACTGCTTTACATAAAGTTGCATTTGAAATTTGATTTCACATGTCGCATGAGCACCTGTAACTGTTCAGGATTTTGTTTTTTAAATTTACAAAAAAGACGGAGAGCGGCAATAGAGTTGTCTTAAATTGCCGCGAATTTAGTTAAATGCAGATGGATAAAACTTACGCACCGGAAAACTTTGAAAAAAGTATTTATGAAAAATGGGAAAAAGAGGGACTGTTCAAACCTAGCGGAGACACCTCAAAACCTGCTTTTTCCATTGCTCTGCCACCACCAAATGTTACCGGTTCTCTGCACATGGGACACGCCTTCCAGCAGACTATTATGGACACCCTGATCCGCTATCACAGGATGAAGGGAGACAACACTCTGTGGCAGTGCGGTACCGACCACGCCGGCATCGCCACCCAGATGGTCGTCGAGCGTAAGCTTGCCAAAGAAGAAAATCTGACCCGTCACGATCTCGGTCGCGAAAAATTCATTGAAAGAGTCTGGAAATGGAAGGAAGAGTCGGGCGGAAATATCACCCGTCAGATGCGCCGTCTCGGCGATTCCGTAGACTGGAGTCGTGAGCGCTTTACCATGGACGAAGGCATGTCCCGTGCCGTTCTTGAGGTTTTTGTCCGCCTGTTTGATGAAGATTTAATCTATCGTGGTAAACGGCTGGTTAATTGGGATCCGAAACTGCGTACCGCCATTTCCGATCTTGAGGTGGAAAACAAAGATGTCAAAGGTTATCTGTGGTATATCAAGTACCACTTCGCTGACGGCGTTAAAACCTCAGATGGCAAGGACTACCTGCTTGTTGCCACCACCCGTCCTGAAACGCTGCTTGGTGATACCGCCATTGCCGTAAATCCTGCCGACGAGCGATTCAAGTCAGTGATCGGTAAATACGTCATTCTGCCACTTGTTGGACGCCGCATTCCGGTTGTCGCCGACATGCACGCTGATATGACCACCGGTACAGGCTGCGTCAAGATTACCCCTGCCCATGACTTTAACGACTACGCCGTAGGCAAACGCTGCAAACTGCCGATGGTAAACATCCTCACCGAAGATGCCAAAATCCGTGATGAGGCTGAAGTATTCAATACCAACGGTGAGCCTTCAGACGAGGTCTCAAAGGAGATCCCAAAGGCTTACCGCGGGCTGGACCGTTTTGTTGCCCGTGACAAAATGCTTGAGGATCTGAAAGCGCAGGGACTTTTGGATCATATTGAAGACCATAATCTGTCTCAGCCATTTGGTGACCGCGGTGGTGTTCCTATTGAACCAATGCTGACCGACCAGTGGTATGTCCGCGCCTCTGTGCTTGGGAAACCGGCAGTAGAAGCTGTTAAGGACGGTCGCATCAAGTTTGTTCCTGCACAGTATGCAAACATGTATTTTTCCTGGATGAATGATCTGCAGGACTGGTGCATTTCTCGTCAGTTGTGGTGGGGACACCGGATCCCGGCATGGTACGATGAAAACGGCAAGGTTTATGTTGCCCGCAGTGAAGAAGAGGTCCGCAGCAAATACTCTCTTGGTACAGAGGTAAAACTTACCCGCGATCCAGACGTTCTTGATACCTGGTTCTCATCTGCCCTATGGACCTTCTCAACCTTGGGCTGGCCGGATAAAACTCCGGAACTTGAGGCCTTCCACCCGACTTCAGTGCTGGTGACCGGTTTTGACATTATCTTCTTCTGGGTTGCCCGCATGATCATGATGACCATGCACTTTATGAAGGACAAGGACGGTAACCCACACGTTCCGTTCAGAACCGTCTACGTCACAGGTCTGATCCGTGATGAAGAAGGCAAGAAGATGTCCAAGTCCAAAGGAAACGTACTCGATCCTCTGGACATGATCGATGGTATCGACATTGATACCCTGGTACAGAAGCGTACTGCCAATATGATGCAGCCGCAGTTGGCTGAAAAGATTTCCAAGCGCACCCAAAAACAGTTCCCTGACGGTATCACTGCTCATGGTACTGATGCACTGCGCTTCACTCTGTGCGCCTTTGCCTCCAACGGACGAGATATCAACTGGGATATGAAGCGTCTTGAAGGTTACCGGAATTTCTGTAACAAGATCTGGAACGCATCTCGTTTTGCCCTGATGAACGTAGGACAGATGAAACTGCAAAAACCGCAGGATAGCGCCCTGTCTCTTGCTGACCGCTTTATCCGCTCAAAGATGCACGCTGCAATCAAAAACATGACGGCAGCAATTGAAGCCTACAGATTTGATCAGGTTGCCAACATCCTGTACGAATTTATCTGGAACGAGTACTGTGACTGGTATCTTGAGTTCACAAAGGCAATCTTCAAGGATGACAAACTCTCAGACGATCAGAAGAACGCCACAGCCTATACTCTGGTTGAGGTTCTTGAGACCACCATGCGTCTTGCCCATCCTGTTATGCCGTTCCTGACCGAAACTATCTGGCAGCAGACTGCAGTGATGCTCGGTAGAATGAATCAGACCGGAACCATCATGACCGCCCCATACCCTGTACAAAGCGATTTTGCTGAAGACAGCACTGCCGAGGCTGATGTTGAGTTCATCAAGGACTTTGCTACTACCGTCCGTAACCTCCGTGCAGAAATGAAGGTTGCCCCTAATGTCACCTTAAATCCGATGCTCAGAGGTGCCAATGGGGATGAACAGCGCTGTGCGACAGAACACTTCAGATATCTCAAAGATCTTGCCAATATCAGCGAGATTAAATTCGTCGACTCAGGTGACAATCTCCCACCTTGCACTGCCAAACCATTACGTAAGGCTGAGGTTCTCATTGAGATGAAGGATCTTGTCAACAAGGATGAAGAGATTAAGCGCCTTGAAGGCATGCTTGCCAAGATTGAAGCTAACATCAAGAGTGGTGAGGCCCGCCTCAAGAACGACGCCTTCATCTCCAAGGCCCCACAGAACATTATTGATGGAGCCAAGGCTCAGCTTGAGGTTAACCGCAGCCAGCTTGAAAAGGTTAAAGCACAGATTGAAGAGATGAAAAAACTTTAATCATTGCTCATTGTGCAGTTAGCAAAAGCCCGGAAGATTTCATTGAAAACTTCCGGGCTTTTTGTTTAACAAACCTGATTGAAAATAGTTACATATCTACAGACCGTTTGGTAACGGGAAAGGTCGGTTGACCGGCTTCTGTCCAATTGATACTACCTCTTGTGCACCATGAGACTTAAGGAAACTGATGATACCGTCCACCACGTATTCAGGAGCAGAAGCTCCTGCCGAAAGACCGACACATTCTGCATTTGCCAGCCAATCAGGATCAATCCCTTCATAGTCATCCACGAGGTACGCCCTAACCCCCTCACGCTGAGCAACCTCTTTGAGGCGATTGGAGTTTGAAGAATTGGCAGAGCCGGCAATAACGATAATGTCGCAAAGTCTGGCCAGTTCACGTATAGCCTCCTGACGCTCCTGAGTCGCAACACAGGTATCATCACGACGAGGACCTATAATTGAAGGAAAACGCTGCTTGAGTCTTGCTACCGTTCTTGCCGTTTCGTCAATCGAAAGAGTTGTCTGTGTGGCAAAAATCGCGTTATTACCGTCAATCTCAAGTTTATCGACATCATCCTCCGTCATAACCACGTGGACTCGGCTCTTATCACCCTTGTACTGCCCAATCGTACCAATGACCTCCTGATGCCCGTTATGACCGATAACTACAGCATCCTTACCACTCTCTCCTGCTCGGTTCATCTTTTTGTGAATATGCGAAACCACAGGACAGGTCGCATCAATAATGGTAAAACCACGCTTCTGAGCATTGGTAAGAGTTTCAAGACCTACACCGTGGGCGGAGAAAATCAGCACCGCACCATCAGGGATCTCCTCAAGGCTTTCGACAAAATGTGCGCCACGCTCACGTAAATCCTCAACCACATGACGGTTATGCACCACCTCGTGGAGAACCCAGACCTTACCGTTCCCATAGCGCTCCAGAGCTTTCTCAACCGTGAGAATGGCACGACTTACGCCCTGACACATACCGCGCACATTAGCCAGCATCACCTTAAAGGTCATCAGTGTTTACCCTCTTCCTTCTCTTTACCGAACAGACCGATGCAGATAAGTACAGTAGCCCCGACACAGACCCCGATATCGGCGACATTAAAGGTCGGATAAGCCCAGAAAAAATCATCTGTTTTTATGTAAAACAGCAGAAAATCAACCACATATCCATACAGCAGTCGATCAATAAGATTTCCTATGGCACCACCTATGACCAAGGCAATTCCAAGACAGGTATATCTGCTTGAACGCGACGTTCTGAGCAGAACCACAAGAAGTATCAGGGTAATAACTATTGCTACGGCCACAAAGAACCAACGCTGCCAGCCTCCCATTCCGGCCAGGAAACTGAAGGCGGCACCCGTGTTGTAGACATGCGTAATATTGAAAAACGGAAACACCGCAATACCGGAACTTCCGTATTCAATATTGTTCACCACAAGATACTTTGTAAGTTGATCGAGAATTACGACCAGCAGGCTTACAATCAGAAACCTGTGGCCGTTATTTGCATTGATGAACATTAGGCAAACTTTCTTAACTCACCTGAACCTGCTACGTTTTCAACGCAGCGCTTACACAGTCCCGGATGATCTGGATCACTGTCCACATCAGCCTCATAATGCCAGCAACGCTCGCATTTATGAGCAGCAGACTTCTCAACCGTAAAGGCACAGTCCAAAACCTCTGATCTGATAGCATCAGCAGGAGCCTCTCCTTCCACCACATCTGCACGCGAGGTAATGAGCACAAAACGCAGTTCATCCTCTAAAAGACGCAAGTCTTTTAAGAGTTCACCTTTGGTGAAGATCTTAAGTTCAGCCTCCAGAGATCCGCCAATCACTCCATTGTTACGTGCAGTTTCAATGGCCTTGTTGGCCTCATCACGGAAGGTCAGGATACGCTGCCAGTAGGCGCTGTTTAACTGTGCATCCTCTGACAGTTCGTGAAGGTCGTCATACCATCTTGCGGTAAACACGAACTCATCGCGCTTGCCAGGCATAGCCTGCCATGCTTCCTGAGCAGTGAATGACAGAATAGGGGCAATCCAGCGCAGCAAACACTCAGCTATGGTGTAGATGGCACTCTGGCAGGAACGGCGGGCTTTGCTGTCTGCCTTGGCGGTATACTGACGATCCTTGATGATGTCCAGATAGAAGGAGCCCATTTCTATGGAGCAGAAGTGCATAATGGTCTGTACCACCATGTGGAAATCATATTCCTCATAGCACTTGAGAAGTTCTTTCTGAACCTTAGAAGTCAGAGATACTGCCCACTTATCAAGTTCAATCAGTTCCGCAAACGGCACTCTGTCAGTCTCAGGATTGAAACCGTCAAGATTCGAAAGCAGGAAACGGATGGTATTACGTACACGACGGTAGGCATCAGATGAACGTTTGAAAATTTCATGAGATACAGCCATATCACCGGTATAGTCATTAGAGGCAATCCACAGACGCAGTACATCGGCGCCGAGTTTGTCTATTACCTCCTGCGGAGCAATGACGTTACCCAAGGACTTGGACATCTTGCGTCCATTGCCGTCAACAGTAAAACCGTGAGTAAGCACCTGTTTATACGGAGCCCTGTCTTTGGCTGCTACGGACAGCATCAGCGAAGACATGAACCAGCCACGATGCTGATCTGATCCCTCAAGATAAAGATCCGAAGACTGTCCTCTAAACTCAGGACGCTGATCAACTACTGAGAACTGTGTTGAACCTGAATCAAACCATACGTCCAGAGTATTAGGATCCTTATGATAGAGTTTTGCTTCATCAGCGCCAATCAGATCTTCAACCTTGATATCCCACCAGGCCTGAATTCCCTTCTGCTCAACTTCCCGGGCGATCTGTTCAATGATTTCCGGAGTCCTAGGATGGATTTCATTGGTCTCATTGTTGATGAGCACAGCACAAGGCATACCCCAGGTACGCTGACGGGAAATACACCAGTCGGTACGCTGTTTGACCATTGCCTCGATACGGTTCTGTCCCCAGGCCGGGATCCACTTTACCTTCTGAATCTCTTCTAAGGCACGCTTACGCAGATCCCTGCCGTCCATGGAGATAAACCACTGCGGAGTGGCACGGAAAATAACCGGAGTCTTGTGACGCCAGCAGTGAGGATAACTGTGAGTAATCTTGATGGATTTGAGCAGAGCCCTCTTCTCCACGAGTACCTTGATAACCTCCGGATTAGCTTTAAGGACATTGAGTCCTGCAAAATACTCAACATCATCCTTAAAGCAGCCGTCAGGTCCGACAGGATTGTAGATCTCAAGACCGTACTTCACACAGACATTATAGTCGTCAAGACCGTGACCACCTGCGGTATGAACACAGCCAGTACCGGCGTCCAAAGTAACGTGTGCACCTAGAACAACAGGAACATCATAGTTCAGGAACGCATGATGGAAGCGTTTTAATTCAAGGTTCTTGCCATCGGTAAGACCAAGTACCCTGAATTCTTCTATACCAGTCTCCTTCATGACGTTTTCCACAAGATCAGCAGCGATAACAAAACGCTCTTTACCTGCTGCTGTGGTTGCCTGAACCAGTGCATATTTGAACTGCTGATTGATACAGATGGCGCGGTTTGCAGGAAGGGTCCAAGGCGTAGTGGTCCAGATCACGCAGGAAACCTTGCCCTCTCCCTTATCACTGCCGTCAAACAGAGCGGCAATCTCGTTGTCATCCAAAGCAGCAAAACGTACATAGATAGAATCAGATTTAACGTCGTAGTACTCAACCTCAGCCTCAGCAAGAGCAGACTGACAGTCCATGCACCAGTAGACAGGTTTTAAACCACGAACAAAGTGACCGTTGGCAATTACCTTGCCAAGTGCGCGCAGGGTATCTGCTTCGGTCTTATAGTCCATGGTCAGATAAGGGTGTTCCCAGTCAGCAAGAACACCTAAGCGTTTAAAGTCCTTGCGTTGTCCGTCAACCTGACTCTTGGCGTATTCACGGCAGAGTTTACGGAAGGTGGTAGCGTCAATATTCTTACCAGGCTTACCCTTAGTTGACTCAACCTTGACCTCGATTGGCAGACCGTGACAGTCCCAGCCTGGAATAAACGGCGAATCAAAACCACTCAGAGTCTTGGACTTGATGATGATATCTTTGAGAACCTTATTGATGGCATGACCGATATGAATGTTTCCGTTGGCATAAGGTGGTCCGTCATGCAGTATGAAGGTATTGCAACCTTCACGAGACTGACGGATCTTTTTGTATAGATCCCGCTCTTCCCAGTCCTTCAACATTCCCGGTTCACGCTGCGCCAGATTACCGCGCATCGGGAACTCTGTTTTTGGAAGATTCAATGTATTTTTATAATCTGCCATTTTTCAAAAGATTCCTAAAATAAACTACAAACCGTTAAGAACCTGACGGGCTGTCAGCAGATCAGACTGTATCTGACCTTTAAGCTCCTCAAGTCCAGAAAACTTTTTCTCATCACGCAGTTTTCTGACAAAAGACACTTCCAGACTTTTGCCATACAGATCTCCTGCGAAATCAAAAAGGTGAACCTCAAGCAAACTCTGTTTTTGGTGTTCCATGACTGTAGGACGTGATCCTACGTTGGCAACCCCCGCATATTCCGTGTCCTTTATACGGACACGTACAGCAAAAACCCCTTTTAGGGGAAATTTGCGTCTGCGTAAATTCACATTTGCCGTCGGAAATCCCATAGTTCTGCCGATTGCGTTACCGTGCACAACCTTGCCTAATATCGCATACGGATGCCCAAGCAGGCGACAGGCGCTATCAAGTTTACCCTGTTCGAGGTACTTTCTGATTAAGGTACTGGAAATCCTCTCACCTTCATGTCCTATGCCATCAATAGCTTCTGCGCTGATACCGGACTTAACTCCCAAATCTTGCAGAACAGTAATATCCGCCTTTCCGCCACAGCCAAAATAAAACTGCGACCCGACTGTCACATATTTCACATGAAGTTTATGCTTTAACAGATCGCAGACATACTGTTCAGGGGTTAAGGAGGAGAACTCCTCGTTAAACCTCATACAGAAAACTATTTCTACTCCAGATCCCTCAAAGGCTCTGAGTTTATCGCGCAGCGAATAAATTCGCGCCGGAGCATCAGCAGAAAAAACCTCTCGCGGCTGCGGTTCAAAAATCATTACCGCAGGACATAAGTTATTTGCACAGGATATTTCAAGCAGACGTCTTATCACAGCCTGATGGCCTCTATGGAAACCATCAAAATTGCCAATTGCCAGAGCCAGCTGTTTATTCTGGTTCCCAATTGAGCATAGATTATGATAAAAACGCATTCCCTGCGGATCCCCTTTTACTTGAATAGTTAATTATACAGAAATGTGCGGCATCTATCACAAAGAACTTCACTACACAAATTTTTTTCTATAGATCAATAAGTAAAAAATTTCCTTTGATTATTTTGTGCATAACGGTTCTTTTAAGATAGAATATGCACCGCGCAAACACATTTTTCACTTTAAATATTGAAGAAAAATTGGTAGAATACTGCGTTCAGTGCCACCGGTTATTTGGAATGTGGCGGTTTTTATAGAATTTTAGGAGCTATCTGTGCCTAACATTAAGTCAGCAAAGAAGCGCGTTGTTATCGCCGAGAAGGCCCGTCAGCATAATGTCGCTGCACGTTCCAAGATGCGCACTTTAGTTAAGAAAGTTATCAAAGCCTGCAATGATGGCAATAAGGATGCTGCCAAGGCAGCTTTCGCATTAGCCGAGCCAGTTCTGGATCGTGCCGCTACCAAGGGACTGATCCACAAGAATAAGGCTGCTCGTTCAAAGAGCAAACTTGCAGCTCTGATTAAAGCTTTAGCTTAATGAGTTTAAAAGAAAGTAAAACCCCGCCTGCTGCGGGGTTTTTTTGCGCTAAAGAGGAGCGGCCTTTTTCTCCCTGCCGCTTCTGCTTTTTTGCCTTTGTTAATGAATGGTAACTGAGGTAACCTTTGCTTCCTGTTTTATCTTTTTCAGGTTTATATCAAGTTCACCATTTGCATAGGCTGCGTTAATTTCTTGAGGATCAGCATCATCAAAATGGAACATACGCTGATAGACCCCCTCGGAGCGTTCATTGATGAGGAATCCCTGTTCATCCTTCTGCTTTTTCTCGCTGTGATGAACGGCTCTGATAATCAGGTTTCCATCGTCAAAGTCAACCTTGATGTCTTCTTTCTTAACACCCGGCATATCTGCCTTTAACTGATAATGATCACCACAGTCCTTCAGATCGACCTTAAAATCAGCGGCTCTTTCCTGTGGACTGAAGAATTCCTCAAAATCGGTCAGAGGACGACTGAATAGATCAAAAACTGTTGGTGCTGCATAATTGCGAATCTGATTGTTTTTATCCTGAACATACTTTGCTAAACGATTCATAATTGTAACTCCCATATTAACTTGCGCTTCACTGTGAAGCCTTATTCCTTTGTCACTTCTATAAATGGGATCGTTTTGACGGATTTAAAGATAAATAAGATTTGTTATCAACAAGATATTCTAGCCTTTAAACTACAGAATTCATCCCCATGTTATAAAAACTTTTTGTAAAAAAAAGGACGATTTGTCAACTGACAGATCGTCCCGAAGGTGTACCACCACCTATTAAAAAGAACACATGCAAACGAGTCTTTGCTTGCAAGGCGTTAGCCCTAGTTAACTCGCGTTAGTGTATGCTAACCGATTATTTGCAAAAAAGCAATCCCACTTTAATATTTTTTTAGTACTACTAAAAAAAAATTCTGTTACGCGTATCATTAAAAATGGCCTTTATTTTTTTCTTTTATTTCATTGTGTTAAAACATAAGCTGAACTTTTTATAAAAAAATGAATTTTTTTTTGGAACTTTTTTTAAGTTGGGGACTCTAAGAGGTATATCGCTTAGATATTCAGAATTTTTTCTGACTTCCAGCATATAAAATCCCTTTCTTAAAAGCCCGGTTTGATACCGGGTCTTTTTTTATGTGCTCCCCAGCCTGCGGAATATCTTTAGCCCAGATTATCTCAGGATTGAAAACTGTTTTACACATTCCGTTTGTGTTTTCTGATTTAATTATCATCAGATCCCCGACTTTTCTTTTAAATTCACAAATAATGCACTCCGTTTCACAGTAAGCAGTCGGAGAGATAAGACTTAACAACAACCGGCAGTTAAATTCTCAGGAAGACACTATGAAATCTGAAAGTAGGCTCATGAGCCTACTTTCAGATTTTAAGTTCGGTCCTTACCGCATTTTTCATCTCAATAATTTCAATCTGCTTGGTCTCTATTCTGCCATGACCTTCTAAGACCTTTTCAAAAGTCCAACATTGATGGTTGTATTTATCCTTATCGAGGAACTCAAACGCTGTTTTGACATCATCTTCAAGCGCGGACTGATTAGACTTGAGTCCAACCACAAAGTCTGC
>JAGBLM010000079.1 GCA_017635415.1 Succinivibrio sp.
AATTTCTGTATTGAGATGGTTGAAGGACAGCTCTGACATTTGGGAGCCATCCTTTATTTGTTAGGAAACGCCGTATGCGGATCCGCACGTACGGTGTTGTGAGAGGAGTGGAGCTATTTACTCCCTCCTACTCGATTTCTGTCTCTTACATCTAGCTATCTTCTAATTAAACAGACAATTCTTTGCCTAGTTCCCTGAAGAATTCGAGTGCACCGGGTAAGTCAAGAGAACTGTGGGCATAACTTAACTTCTTCAATTCAAGACTGATGTAGGTATCATATTTATCGAGATTGAGTTCCTGCATTTTGGCTACAAGATCGGTCTCTTTGAGATCCATTTGTCTGAGAATATTTCTTATCGCTTCTTTCAGACTGTCCTTGGAAGTGTAATCAAGTTCAATATGAGATTTCCACTGAGAAGCCTTGATTGAGTGCATTTTTAGCAGAAGAATGATTGTTCTCATCACCTTGTCGCCACGCCATGGGAACAGGTACATACCAGCCGGTCCGTCGATAAGGTGATTCTTATCAAGATGGTACAGCCTGAACATTTCGAAGCCTCTTGAGCAGTTTTCCGCTGCGGTTTTATTCAGGTAAGGTGGGGGCACGCCTTCTTTATAGATACGAAGCATCTCCCTGCGGATTTCGTCGTGGATATTGCCTATCGAGCCGTTGAGGGTAAGAGGTGAGGCTTCGTGAAGGTATGGTTTAACCCCGATAAGTTTTCTCTCCTGACTGAAGAATACGACTTTCCAGCCCTTACCGGCAAAAAGGAAAGGAAAATCGATATCAAGAGGGGAGGAAAGCGGTACAGTACCGATTTTTTTGTGATCGTATTCTATGGTGTATTCATCGGGTGTTTTAAAGGCGGCATAAAAACTCCACCTTGAGACGACTTTTTCACCCTCAAGTCCGAGTGTCAGACTTTTATCATTAAGCTGTACGATAAGATCGTTGCTGCCAAGATCTCGTAAAAATCGTGCAAAGATGACAGGTGTACACAGGGAGAAAGGTCCGGTTTTGCACAACAGCTCCCATAGAGTCTGCGCTGAAACACTTCCGAAGGAAGCTATTACTGAAAGAGTCTGCTGCAGTAAGGTTGAAAAAGCGTACTCGTTTTCCTGCGGTGGTTCGTACCAGCGTTTTAGGAGAAGATTTATCATGGCAACCGACAGAACGGTATTTTCACTGAATTCATCGGAAAAGGACGGTCTTGTTCCAGTAAATTCGGGAATGAACAGCCTTAAGACCGCGCTGTGGTCACGTCTTCCCGAACGACCTAGTCTCTGTCGCAGCGAAGAGACGGAGGTTGGAGGGTCGATCTGTCCGATACTTTGCACTCCTGAAATATCAATACCAAGTTCAAGGGTTGCTGTACAGATGGCGGTTGTTGGCAGTCTGGCCTCCTGCAGCCTTTTTTCAAGACTTTCTCTTAATTCCTTTGACAGCGAACCGTGATGAGGAAAGAATTCATTAGGCACAAAACGCTGTGCTGATAATTTCTGCAGTGTAGTCGCAATTGATTCGGTTTCAGAACGTGAGTTACAGAAGACCAGGTTGGTTGAGCCTCTCAGCAGTCTGAAAATATCGTGAGCGATATTATTGTAGTTCTGCTGGGTATTGACACTCTCATCCTGTTCTTTTGAGTCCTGATTGAGATTGTAACCTCGCAGTTGCACTGAAAGGATGTCCTTTTTATTACCGGGATCGGTAATAAGCATCGCATTGGATTTTGAGTTAGGACGAAGATAGGATATTACGGCAGAAGCATCCGAAAAGGTGGCTGACAGCGCAATACGGACAACCTTATGTTTTGCCAGGTTATCTATACGGTGCAATTGAGATTGCAACTGATATCCGCGCTGACTGCCCATGAAAACATGGAACTCATCAATTACCACGTAGTCGAGACCAGACATGGATTCCATCAGCCAGCTGACGTGGTTTATGAGCAGTGATTCCAGAGATTCCGGGGTAGTCAGGATTATTCCCTCCGGATGCTCGAGGATCTTTATCTTGCGGTTGGCAGAGATGTCGCCGTGCCAGGGAGTAACTTTAATACTCAGTTCCGCCGCTAGTTCACTGACACGGCGGAACTGATCATTGATCAGCGCCTTCAGCGGACTGATGTAGAGAATTCGAATGCCTTTTTTCTGCTCGTTACTTACCGCTGTAAGCGCTGGCAGAAAAGCCGCCTCGGTTTTTCCGCTGGCTGTTGAGGCGGAAATGATGATATCTTTCTTCTTCTCAAGGATCGGTCGTAATGATGCTTTCTGGATGGGCAACAAGTCATTCCAGCCCTTCTTGTAAAACCATTTCTGAAGGGCTGGCGCGAGTTGTTTAAATTCGCTGTTCTCTGACATATCTACAGGGTAAAGGAGGTTAGATCATCGTCATCATCAGTAGATGAACCGGTCTTACCGGTTTGTGCAGCACAATTCGTATCATTCTCAACCGTAACTAAGGAGAGATCCTGTTCCGTGCTTATTTTGATATTTCCGATTAGTGACTGCCACTTGAGATCAGGATTCTGTTCAAGAACAGACAGGAGATCGACAAAAGCCTTGATGGTATTGCGCGGTGTTCTGAAATAGGCATCACCGATATTCTGATTGCAGTGCTGCAAGAATGCGGTCAGAGCTTCATCAGGCACTAGGTATTTGTCCTTATCTCCGCCGGCAAAGACATTGCGGATGTTGGATAGCAGCACGAACAGTTCCTCAGGAGAGAGATTGTTCAGCATCAGAATAGGACTGTGATAATCAACCACATTGGCGATCTGGGCAAAGGTATTTTCTGAAAGGCGTGAGTGCAACGCCTCATAACTGTAAAGTCCCTTGCGCTGATCCATGAGAAACTCAGGGGTACCGCCCATCAGAAAACCAAGATTTTCTGCGCTGCCCTGCAGACAGTCGTTAAGTATTCGCAAAACCTGCTCATAGTTGGCGCTGCGTGCCCGCTGTGACGGAAGTTTATAGAGATTAACGACCTCATCGAGGTTTACAAGCAGTCCCTTATTGCCTGCCTGACAGACGAAGCGGGACAGCAGTTTAAGGTGATCATAGACATTGTTGTCATCCACAATTGATCTCACGCCAAGATCTTTTTTGGCATCCGAGCGGGTGGTATATTCACCTCTTAAGTAACGAATGACGTTGTTTTTGAGTTCTTCATTGCCGGTATTGTAGGCCTTCCAGTACGTGGCGATGGCGTAAGCAAAATCATAACCGTCGACAAGTTCACTCAGAGAGTCGAGCTTTTCCTTGATAACCTTATCAACTTCCTGTCCAGTTGCATCAGCAATACGGCGCTGCTCGGTAATGAATTTCTCTACCAAGGGAATAGTTGCGTTCCCCTCAGGATGTGCTCTGGTGGCAAGGTTATGGGTCAGTTCCTTGTATAGACTGCGGGCCTGTCCGTTTGAGGCGTATAAACGTCGATCCGGGGAGAGATCCGCATTTAAGACAACCATATTCTTTTCAAGGGCAATATAGCGGATGAGCTGCAGGAAGAAACTTTTTCCTGCACCAAAATCTCCGATGATAATACGGAAGGCACTGCCACCTGAGCATATATTGTCGAGGTCTTCGATGAGAGCCTTAACTTCATTGACACGACCGACCTGAATATGTTCAAGTCCCACTCGAGGGGTTACACCTGCCCTTAAAGATTGAATGATTGCGGTTCGTTCCCGGGGTCTGATGTTTGCCATTCTTTCTCCCGAATAAATTTTACTCAATACTACAAGTATATAGCAGTATCTATGCTATTTAGAGCAAAACGCATAAAAACTTCTATTTTTTTGTGCCGGTGAGCAAAGCCCAGCCGTTTAGTGATCTTTCCTTCCTGATATCAAAATCCTTGCGGTAGGCGGCAAGGACTTCATCTGCCTGTTCATCAAGAATACCTGACAAGGCCAGAAGACCGCCGCTACAGGTCAGTGCGGCAATTTCTGGTTCAAGCTGAGCGAGGGGACCGGCCAGAATATTGGCCACCGTAACGGTTGCAGGGGTAAAATTAAGTTTTTTCCCGCCCAAAAGCAGTTTAAGCCGGTTTCCCACGTCGTTGCGGCTGGCGTTTTCTCTGCTGGCCAGCAGCGCCTGCTCGTCGATATCAATGCCGGTAACCTCAAGAGCGCCGAGTTTTAAGGCGGCAATGCCCAGAATTCCTGAGCCGCAACCGTAATCAAGAACGCGCTGATCCTTAAGATCCAAACTGTCAAGCCAGGTAAGACAGAGGGCAGTTGTCGGGTGTGTACCTGTTCCGAAGGCAAGCCCCGGGTCAAGCATAACTACCACGCTGTCCTTTTCCTGAACCTGCATCCAGCTTGGACAGATCCAGAGTCGGCGACCGAATTTTAAAGGCTTGAACTGATCCATCCAGGCTCTGATCCAGTTTTTATCCTGTAGCCTAACTGCGGCTACCGGGACGTGATCACCTAACAGTTCTTTGAGTTTTCCGATGGTCGGGAGCGGATCATATCCCTGGTCGAACAGACCTGTTATGTCAGTATTCGGCCACAGTCTGTGTTCTCCCGGGAGAGGTTCTAAAATAGGGTCGTCTTCAGCATCTGAATAGGTTACGGCCAGAGCTCCGAACTGTTCTAGAAGATCGGCGATGGTTTCGGCGTTACGGCTGTCACTTCTGATTTTAATCTGGATCCAGTCGTTATTATTGGCCTCTGACATAATGGGTGTATCCTCAGTTTGGTTTGTTTTTTTTCGGTCTGATAATTACAAACGGCTGAGATAAGGGGATTTCCCTTTCCTCTCGGATGTAATTACTGGTGGTCATGCGCTGCAGACGGTTGGCAACAGTATAACTGTTGGCACCAAGGTCACAGATAAAGAGATGACTGTTTCTATCGTAATGAGGTTTGGTAACACAAACCTGTGCAAGTCCCTGTAGCGACACTGCGGCAGGTGAGGCGACCTTCAGAAGAATTTCTGGTCCCTGTCTGTTCACATAGATAAGGTTGCCAAGTCCACCGATGGCAGCGAGGATTGCTACAACGCAGAGATCCGGCTTACTCCTGGCGTTGGCCCGATAGCCGGCGGTTGAGGCTCTGATCCTCTGTGCCAGTAAAAGTTTGTGTCTGTTCTGCAGCATCTGTAGCAGAATGACAAACAGTACGGGAATGACGATTGAACTGCTGATGGCTAGGTAATCGTTTGTTGTCAGGCGTAGCAGGTTTATTTCCTTGAAGGTCAGATCCGGCTGGTACAGTCTGAATAGATTGGTCAGGGCGGTGACATCGAGCCACAGACAGATAAAGTAGATAACACAGCAGCTCAGGAGCAGGGCGCAGAAAGCTCCAGGGAAGAACAGCAGCAGAATGGAAAGTTCGATGGAGGCGCAGGAGCCTATATGCGAGGTCAGCAGGGTGATGAAGCCTAAAATGGTCATGAACACCTTTATCCAGCCCTGTTTGTAGCAGGAACAGGTAAGTAGCATGCTCGGCAGGGAGAGCAGATTGATAAGCAGGATACTATTGATGATCGCCTGAATATGTGAGTTGTCGTACTGCAGGGTGTCGCTCACAGTCAGGAGTGTATTAAAGCCCAGTGTCTGCAGTACCGTGTATGACGGTACAAAGATAAAAGAGAAGAATGATGAGACAAAGGAACTCGTAAAGATGAGGTCAATAAAACTGTCTATTTGTTTTGCAACTGTAACGACTGTTCCCATTACGACCAGCGGGACAATAAAGGAAAGACCTAATGTTTTCACAAAACTGACAAGATTGTGCTGTTCTGCGCTGTCACCAAAACCATTGATTGGTGTTCTCTGCTTAGGCAACAGCACCAGGGTCGAGGACAGTGAGGCCAGTACGCAGGCACTTGGATAGGTGAACAGATTTATCATGTATACCTTGGTGATGGACAGCAGAACCAGATAAGAGATGGTAACCATCAGCAGCTGCAGGATTCTTGAATTGGTCGGAACAAGAAGCGCCACGAAAACGGCAAATAATCCTGGGAATATGTCTCGACTCAGGTGCAGGGTGTTGACAAGGACCAGTGAGTGCGGCGCTTTCACCAGGGCAGATTCACAGGCGTAGGAGATCAACGCCAGTGCCACCAGAGGAAGAATAAGCAACAGGCAGCGCTGCTGATTGCGAAATTTATGGAATGTCTGCAACTTTTCTGTTCCTAAGACTGTTCTTTTTTAGGTTTCTGTCCTGGGCATCAATTTTACCGCACTGCTGTCAATTTTTGGCAATAATCTCGTTTTTGAGTATTATGTAGCACTGCGTGGAGGTGCTATGAAAATCGTAAGACGCTCTCATGTTCCTGATGAACATTTAGCTTTGACTGTATCAGATCCTCTGTTGCGTCAACTGCTGGCAAGACGTGGGGTAAACAATGCTGATGATCTGAACTGCGAAATCGGCAGAATGCTGCATTATCGCGATCTTAAGGATATTGACCGCGCCGCTTCCGTTCTTGCCGATGCGCTGCAGAATGACGAGCACATCATGATCGCCGGGGATTACGACGTTGACGGACTAACGGGTACAGCGCTGGGGGTTCGCTGTCTTAAAGCAATGGGCGCTGATATGGTTGATTACTATGTGCCGTCCCGCTATGAGGGAGGGTATGGTCTTACCTCAGAGGTCGTTGAGGCAGCTGCGGCCAGAGGGGTAGCACTTATTGTTACCGTTGATAACGGCATCAGTTGCGATGAGGCGGCGCAGACAGCCAGATCTTTGGGGGTTAAACTGGTCATAACCGACCATCATGAACCTCTTACAAAACTGCCGGACGCTCTGGCAGTTGTTGACCCTAAACGTTGCGATGACACCTTTGCTTCAAAGAATCTCTGCGGTGCCGGAGTTCTTTTTTATGTACTGATTGCCTTAAGAGCAGAACTGCGCAGTCGCGGTTACTTTTCTGACCGACCAGAACCGGTGCTCTCTGAGTATCTTGATCTGGTCGCCTTCGGAACTATAGGTGATGTGGTTCCGCTTGATGTCAACAACCGCCGTCTGGTCAGGGCGGGCATGCGCAGAATAAACCGCGGTCTTGGTCATATGGGAATAAGGACTCTGATCGAGAACTGCCGGCTGAAAGAGCGGGAGGTCAGAGTACAGAACATTTCTTTTGAACTTTGCCCAAGACTCAATGCAGCCGGCAGGATAAAACTGACGGACAATCCGGCAATTAAACTTTTGCTTTGTGACGACCATCAGGAAGCCTGCGAACTTGCGGTACAACTTGATATGTGCAACAGGCGTCGCGGTGATTTTGAACGGGTAGCCTTAGCTCAGGCTCAGGATGATGCCAAAGCACAGGAAAATTCGGCGGCGATCACGCTTTATCGGCCGCAGTGGTTGTCGGGTATTGCCGGTCTTATTGCCGGACGCATTAAGGAGCAGTATCACGTACCCTGCATTGTTTTTACGGGCAATGAAGATGTTATTCAGGGGTCGGCCCGCTCGGTGAAAGGTATATCGCTAGCTAAGATCCTAAACCGTATTAACGAGGAGCATCCGGGGATGCTGAGGCGCTTTGGCGGACATGCTATGGCAGCGGGAGCCGCTCTTGATAAAAGCAGACTTGATGAGTTTACAGAACTGTTTGATAAAGCTGCCACCGCAACCGCAGAAAACGGCTGCGATGATGAAATAATTACCGACGGGGAACTGCCGCCTGATCATGCCAGTATTACCTTTGCAAGAGATCTTGAGGAGCACGGTCCTTGGGGAAACGGTTTCCCGGAACCGTGGTTTGACGGAGAATTCACCATTGGCTCGGTCAATATTCTGGGCAACCGGCATTTAAGATTAGGTCTTTATGCGGACAGTGGCCTGCGGCTTAATGCCATCAGATTCAGAGCATCTCCCAATGAAAAAGCGCTTACCGAGGGGGTGAAAGTCAAAGTGGTCTATGCGCTTGGCATAGACCGTTACTATAGCGATGAGCGCCTTGAGGTGAGAATAGAGTCCATAGAACCTGTCTAGACTCAGACTTCTGTCTGCTGCTCTGATTAGAGCCCGGCGTTCCCCGCAAGGCAGGCTTCTCCATACAAAGCCGCACCGATGATACCGGCAAGATTGAGGTACTCGCCTGGTTTTACAGGAGTTTCGAGGGTCAGTTTTTCAGCATATTTCTCAAATTTCTTCGATACTCCTCCGCCTAGAAGAATCACATCCGGTTTGAGCAGATAGTCGATATAGGTCAGGTACTCGTTGACTCTGTTGCCCCACTCCTTCCATTTGAGATCTTCTTTTTCCCTGACAAGACCGGAGCAGTAATGTTCTGCGACATCGCCCTTGAATTTTATCTGCCCAAGCTCGGTATTCGGATAAAGTTGTCCGTTGACAAAAATGGCAGAACCAATGCCGGTACCGAAAGTGAGGAACAGTACCACGCCGGAGGAGTCTTTTCCCGCACCAAGTCTCAGTTCACAAAGTCCTGCTACATCGGCATCATTTGCCACAAAAACCTGAGCACCGACTTTTTCTGAAAAAAGTTTTTCTACAGGAACATTAACCCAACTTTTGTCGATGTTACTGGCGGTTTTAACCACACCTCTGGTGATACGGGAAGGGAATCCGCAACCGATAGGTCCTTTATAGCCAATAGTATCCACCAGTTTTTTCAAAGTATCGCAAATGGCGGTAGGAGTTGCAGGCTGAGGTGTTTCGATGCGGACTCTTTCTGTTAAAAGATCTCCTGTTGCAGTATCGACTACCGCGCCTTTAATGCCGGTACCGCCAATGTCTACGCCTAAGATTTCCATATGTACTCCATGTCGTTTTTCCTGCGCAAGGGGCAGGATTGTTCAAGTTTTATCTGTTTTCATTGAGGTAATTCTGGCAGCCTTCTTTCTGACCAAGTTCGCAGGCTCTGTTGAAAAATAAAAGTGCCTCGTCATCTTTGTGCTGTGCCTTACGGAAGTTGCCCAAATCAAGGCAAGCCGAACCGTCTCCACTGTCACAGGCCTGCTTTTCTAGGGTTAGTCCGTAGACCTTGTCAGCGGCAACACCCTCTCCGTTGATATAGGCTTTGCCGAGGTTGCCGCAGGCGGTGGCGTTGCCTTTTTTGCACAGGTCATCGTACAGGGCAAATGCTTTTTTCAGATCTTTTTCAACCCCATGCCCGTTACCGTACATTACCCCGAGGTTGAGACAGCCGTAGTCAAAGCCGAGATCACAACTGCGTTTATACAGTGTGGCGGCTTTTTTAAAGTCTGCCTGCAGTTTTTGACCGTAGTCTTTAAGATAGAACAGTGAGGCCTGATTAAAGCAGCCTTCGGCAAGATTAAGCGTACAGGCTTTATCGTAATATTTGCCTGCTTTTTTAAAATCTTCCTTTTCCTGATAGATATTACCAAGACTGTTGCAGGAATAGGGATCATCGAGCGAACAGGAATGAGCAAAGGCTTTTATCGCCTTATCTGTATCAAGGTGCCAGTAATAGCCGTAACCAAGACTGTAACAGGCGTTTTTATCTCCCCGCTCACATTCGGTTCTGAGGTTTGCCTCGTTCTCATATGAAAGCAGACCGTAAGAGTAATCAGCAAGGTCGTTCAGTTCAAGATTTGCGGTGTGAGGATAATTCTTTTTCCACTCCTGATAGTGCTTAATCAGTCTGTAGGGGACGGTACAGTTGCCGAGGTCCGATTCGGTAAGGTTTAAATCCTGAATTACTCCTGCACTTACAGAAACCTCAAGGTTACAGTTGAGATAGAAGGGCAGATGTCCGGTGGTAAGACTGCTCTCTTGGTCAAGGTATTCCCCCAGAAAGACAGCTGCAAAAGAGCGGACATTTTGCCCTTTAAAGTCCGTGTTAAAGATATTTACAAAGTCTTCAAGCGCAGGATTTCTGGCCACCTGCCTATCCAGTTCTTTTTGCTCGGAGCAGCAAGCTGAAAACAGCAGTGCGACAATGGGGGCAGAAAACAGTAAACAGTACCTGCAGAACCTAGTTTGCAATTTCTATCTCCACAAAAGGAAACCTTTATAGATCAGAGTGTAGTCTGAATTTGACCCAGGAAAAACATTAGCGGTGCGGTTTTGTGACTGCTTTTAAGAAAAAATAGTTAAAAGTTTACGACAACCAAATCGAGACGATCATAATCACAGAATTATAAGCCTCATTTTGGAATCAACCTTTTTGTTAATCCTATAGTTTAGCCTATCAGGATGTTCTTTAAAAATCAGTGAATTTATATGAATTCTTGGACAAA
>JAGBLM010000080.1 GCA_017635415.1 Succinivibrio sp.
CCTGACAGTCTTCCGAGAATTACGATAGTGGCGATGATATACAGGGGATAAACAATGCGCTCGGGATTACGAGGGTCATTAAGATTGAGTTCTATAATTCTCTGTAAAAAGGCTGCACCATTCAAAGACTCAGCGATGGGCGTTGCAGTTTCTGACATAATCTATATTCTTATCAGTTTGTTATTGAACTTTTTCAAAGATAAGAATATTAATTCCCGAGCAAGAGGTTTGATCTTTACATCAAATTTTGAAAGTGCAAAATCAGCAGATTAACTAACTGATTAATTTATATTAATATAATAAACATACATTTTTATAAAATGTGACATATTTCAAATGGTGTTGTGACCATATATCTTTTATTAAACTTGCAATATTACCGTTCACCTTATTTGCCGTATATGAAAGCCCAGACTTCTTCTCTGATTTGAAAAGGCAAAGCCTGTCTTTGGATTCTGAAAGAAGTTTTTATATGCTGCCTGAAGATTGATTTGTGCGTTGCCAGAGCAAGACTGTCCGCCTCCCTGAAGTATGGAAACTCTTTTGTATTGGGCAGGAGCGTTGTTGAGCATTTTCCTTTATAAGATTGTAATGCTCAGTCTTATCTTCAGGCATTTTATTGTATACAGAACGAACACAGCCGAAAGTCTTTATGAAAAGCTCTCTGTCTTTCATCCACCCGCCTCTAGAGGCGGGGGAATTCCTGCCAGATGAGGTTAAAAACAAATCAGAGTGCGACTTTCTTATAACACTGCAATCAGAAAGTCTATTAAGGTCTTCCCGTGGACAGACAGCATAAAGTCAGATTCTCAAAACTGTAAAGATTCTGCCTGCGGCACATGATCCATACCATCGCGTTCTGTTAGAATACTTTCCTTTCATGAGGTAACAGCAATGATAAATATAGTTCTTTATCAGCCTGAAATGCCATCCAATGCAGGAAATATCATCAGACTGAGCGTTAACTGCGGAGCTAGACTGCATTTTGTCGGACCGATGCCGTTCTATCTTGACGACCGCCGTCTGCTGCGGGCCGGTCTTGATTATCGTGACATTGCCAACTTCAAGGTTCACGTTAATTTCAGACAGTTTCTTGAAAGTGAAAAACCGTCACGACTTATTGCCTCAAGCAGTAAAGCCACCGTATCACTGTATGATTTCCGCTTTGCCGACAATGACTTCGTAATTTTCGGCAGAGAGAAGGAAGGACTTGCCGACGAGGTTTATGAGGTTATTCCAGAAGAGCTGCGCCTGACGATACCGATGGTGCCACAAAGTCGCTGTCTGAATCTCTCAAACTCTGTTGCGGTTGTAGCCTATGAGGCATGGAGACAGTTGAACTTTGCCGGCGCAAAATAAATATTATCAGTACATAACCGCTAGTAAATGCCCATGATTCTGTTAGAATTACCTCTGTTTTAAATTGAATGAATACAGGATACTAAGTTGCTCGACTTTTTGGTTCAGTTTTTTAGCGATTACGGATATACCGCAGTTTTCCTTTGTCTGCTGCTCTGCGGTTTAGGAGTTCCGGTACCTGAGGATATCACTCTGGTGTCAGGAGGTGTCATTTCCGGACTGGACATGGCAAATCCGCATGTTATGTTGATCGTCGGCATGGCTGGTGTACTAATAGGTGACAGCACCATGTATATAGGCGGACGTATCTTCGGCTACAGGATCCAGAGAATAAAGATGTTCCGCAAAATTCTGTCGCCCAAACGCTTCTCACAGATTCAGCAGAAGTTTAAAAAATACGGTCTGGGTCTTCTTTTTGTCGCCAGGTTCCTTCCCGGTCTGCGTTCACCGATTTTTCTGGTCGCCGGAATGAGCCGTCGTGTATCCTATCTGGTTTTCATTCTCATGGACGGTTTTGCCGCCTGTATTTCTGTCCCGGTTTGGATCTATCTGGGCTATTTCTTTGCCGATAACCTTGATCTTCTCATGTCGTATGTGCATGACGTGCAGAAGGCAATCTACCTGCTTTTAGGTCTCATTGTCATCATCGTTGCGGTCATAATTCTCAAAAAGAAATTCCACAGTAAAATAAACGAAAAAATGAGTGACGACAAATAGTCGCACCCCTCTTTTCCGCGGCGATACCGTAACTAATTTCTTCAACTGCCGACCAATGTCGGCAGTTTTACTGTATCCACAAGAACGGAATTATTAGCACACTTTTTGCGCATATTTTTCTACTGATTGCGACTTTTATCGCACTCAGGATAAAATTTGCCCGTCTAAAGGCAGCATCCCGCTGTCTTAATTTCACATCAGATGTAGTGTAAAAATGGATCAACTAACTCAAATCATAAGTGACATAAACTCCATTCTCTGGGGTCCGTGGTGTCTTATACCAATTCTGGTTGGTACGGGAATTTTCTTTTCCTTCCAGTTGAAGTTTGTTCAGATCCGCCAGTTCGGCCGTGCATTCAAACACGTCTTCGGCAATCTTTCCTTTAACGGAGAGAAGGCCGGCAATCACGGCATGACCTCCTTCCAGTCCCTGGCCACAGCCATTGCAGCTCAGGTTGGTACCGGTAATCTCGCCGGTGTAGCAACCGCCATGGTAATGGGAGGTCCTGGAGCGATTTTCTGGATGTGGCTGGCCGCCTTCTTTGGCATGGCTACCATTTTTTCAGAGGCTGTATTAGCCCAGCTCTATCGCTCAAAGGATTCTGAAGGCAAAATCACGGGTGGTCCGTCTTATTACATTTCATTTGGTCTTGGTAGTAAATCCATGGCAGCCCTGTTCTCAGTACTCATCATTGTGGCACTGGGATTCATCGGCAACATGGTTCAGGCAAACTCCATTGCTGATGCATTCAACAAGGCATTTGATGTGCCGACCCCTGTCACAGGTCTCGTCATCATTACCCTGGCCGGATTCATCTTCATCGGCGGAATCAAACGCATTGCGTCCTTCGCTGAAAAAATGGTGCCTCTGATGGCCTGCATATATGTTCTTGGCGCTGTATACATTATGTGTATCTACTGGGATCACATCATCCCGAGTCTTGAGAACATCTTTATCGGTGCCTTCAATCCAACTGCAGCCACAGGCGGCGTAATCGGAGCAACCATTAAGGAAGCCATCCGTTACGGTGTTGCCCGAGGCCTGTTCTCCAATGAAGCAGGAATGGGCTCAACTCCTCATGCTCATGCCATTGCGCGCGTTGATCACCCTGCACAGCAGGGGTTAGCATCAATCATCGGTCTCTTTATTGATACCTTTATTGTTCTGACTGCAACCGCAATGGTCATTATGGTTACCGATTCACTCGGAGCCAAGAACGGAGATGATTTCATAACCGGCATTGCCTTAACCCAGCGCGCCTTTTCCGCGGGTATGGGCGAGGCAGGTGCAGGTTTTGTTGCCTTCTGTCTGTTCTTTGCTGCATTTACTACCATTATCGGCTGGTACTTCTTTGCCTGCCAGAACGTGAAATATCTGTTCGGCTACAAACTGGTAAACGCCTTCTCAGTAGTCGTCCTCGTTTTCCTTATGACCGGTTCCTTCCTTAAGGTTAATCTGGTCTGGGAACTGGCAGATATGTTCAACGGTCTGATGGTGATTCCAAACATCATCGCGGTTATCGGTCTGTATAAGCTGGTTGTCAAAGCCTGCAATGATTATGAAGGAAAATTCATCAGGGATGAACGCCCTGCCTTTGGACCTTCAGAAACCCTGACAGGACGTCTGGCAAAAATTCACACCGTACGGCGCAGAAAAAGAAAGCACAGCGAATCTACATCAAATGAAGAGTAACAGATGATTAGAAGAAAACAGCCTGCAGATTGCAGGCTGTTTTTTCGAGGCTCTCAAGATCCTGAGGCGCTGTGAGAAGAGTCGTGCTTAATTACTGACACTTAACTGCCAGTTATCGGCACTCTTACAGATGAGACTCTTGTTATGCAGACTGATCAGAGAAGAGCGGTGACCGACACTGACAATTATCGAATCCTTAAGTTCTTCACTGATCAGTGTATAAGAGGTAAGTTCGGTCTTTTCATCAAGTGCCGATGTTGCCTCATCCAAAAACAGCACTTTAGGCTTGAGCAGTAATGCTCTGACTATGGCAACTCTCTGCTGTTCGCCTAAAGAGAGAATATGATCCCACAGATTATCCTCATCAAGTCTTTTCACCAGATGACCAAGACCGAGAGCTTTAAAATAGGTCTCTGTCCTGCCCTCATGTTCGGCCTCCCCCGGGTAGCCTGCAGCATTTCTTAAACTGCCCTGAGGAAGGTATGGTTTCTGACTGAGAAACAGTTCATAAGCATGCTCTGGGAACGTAACCTGACCTGATGAATAAGGCCAGATCCCGGCGATGGTTTTAATCAGGGAAGACTTGCCGCAGCCTGAATGACCTCTTATCAGTAACCTGTCACCTGCTGACAGTGTGAAACTGGCATCCTTGCAGAGCACTCCCCCCTGAGGAAGTCTGACCTCAACATGTTCAGCCACAAAGTTCTGACCTTCTGATTTAGGCTCAAGGCATTTAACCTCCAAACTCTGATCCATACTGTCAAAATAGAGAGCAAGTCGGTCAATCACCGCTTTAAAGTATGCCCAGGAGGAGAAGTTGTCTATCAGGGTTGAAAGCGAATCCTGCACTCTGCTGAACGCTGAGTTGATCTGCATGATACTGCCCATGGTGATGACTTTGGCAAAGTACATCGGTGCAGCGATCAGGATCGGGAAAATCACAGCCGTCTGGGCATAACCCAAGGTAAAGAAGCCAAGTCTTTTTTCATACTTAATCTGTCTGACAAAGTTATCCACCACATATCTGAATCTTTCCCTAAGATTTCTGTTTTCTTCCTCTTCACCTTTATAAAGGGAGATTGATTCGGAATTCTCTCTTACTCTTATGAGTGAGAAACGGAAATCAGCCTCATAGCGCTGCTGACGAAAGTTCAGTTTTACCAGAGGTTTACCGAGAATAAACGTGATCACTGTGCCGATCACCGCATAGAGAATCGCCAGATACAGCATATACCCGTCAGGTACCGTAATGGAGTGACCGAAAATATCAAAAGTCACGCTGCGCGACAGATCCCAGAGTACCACGCTGAAGGTGATTAAGGTGGCAATATCCGTGGCAGTACCCAAAAGACGTGCCAGGGTGCTGGAAATAAAACTGTTCAGATCTTCTGAAATACGCTGATCAGGGTTCTCCGTCTGTCTGTCCTGCAGCTGCATCTTGTAATAGGAACTGTCGGCAAGCCATTCCCCCATAACCTTATCGGTAAACCAGCGTCGCCACCTGATAACCAGACAGGACCTCAAATACGCGTTGTATACCGAGACCACCACATGGATACTGGCCAAAATGACAAAGATCATAAGCTGATATTTAAAACCATCAAGATCGTAGTTCTGAATTGCGTCCCAGAATTCCTTGTACCAGGAGTTGAAAACCGTGGCAAGCCAGATGGATCCTGCGGTAAGAGAAATTATGACGAACAGCAGAAACCAGGAAAAAAGACTATCCCTGCTGGTCCAGTAAGGTTTTAGGATCTTAAAAAAGGATCTGATGGAGACCTTCAGCGGCAGACTGTCAGTGCCGTGAAGTCTGTTGCGCTCCTCGTCTGATAATTTTTCAGCTCCGGAGTATAAAGGTAGTTTGAACATCGTTTATTTCCTCTTTACATCAATCTCTCAACCACCGCAGCAACCCCATCCTCATCGTTGCTGAGCGTAACAACATCCGCCTCATCCTTAAGCTGTTGCTGCTGCGCATTGCCCATGGCCACCCCAAGTCCGGCAAGTTTAATCATTTCCAGATCGTTTTCCGCATCACCAAAAGCTACGGTTCTGTCAAGACCTATACCGATCAGGTCGCACAGTGAAGCAAGCGCTGTCCCCTTGGTACTGCGTTCAGGAATAAATTCCAGAAAATCAGGATCTGTTCTGAGCACGGAAAAGTAGTCAAGAAACCTTTGTGGCAGAGAAGTTCTGAGCGCATCTATTTTCTGACTCTGTCCCACCGCTATAAGTTTGAAAAACCCCTCAGCTGATGTGCAGGATGAAAAATCAATCTGCTGATAGCCGCAGCCGCTGTGACAAACTTCCCTCTTTGACTGCGGATTCATATCTTCAATAACCAGTCCCCGCTCTCTTGAGTAGCCGTGCACTTTACATCCCATGCTATGGACGTATGACGCAAGATCTGCGATCATATCGCCACCTGCAAGGTTTGCAGACAGACAGGAGAAACCTGCATCTGCAGGTTTCTCTTTGAATTTTTGCAGGGAAATAACTGCCGAACCGTTGAAACAGACGGCATATGACTTTTCAGTAATAGGCGAAAGCTGTTCACTGTACAATAGCGCGCTTCTGGGGTGTCGTCCCGTGGTCAGAACGATCGCAAAACCTTTGTCAATCGCCTGTTTTAAAACTCTCAGAGTTCTAGGAGAAATTTTCTTTTCCGAAGTCAGCAGGGTTCCGTCGAGATCAAGAGCCAGCAATCTGTACCCTTTCGCGTGGTTCTGAAGGGATTCTAAAGTATATCTGGACACACATTATCCTCAAATTCTTTCTGTTCTGGAGGTTGTATCTTATCACCAAAGATCTCCGGAAAACAAAACGCTCCGGGATCTGCACAAAGCAGTCCCGGAGCGTTGTATCAAAACAGAAAGAAGTGCCTTAAGGCTTATGCGCCCGCCTTGGTCAGGGCGGCATTAACTATCTGCTGAGCCTCAGTGGCGATACGCTTGAGATGCTCCTCATCCTTAAAGGATTCCATATAGATTTTGTAGACATCCTCTGTTCCTGACGGACGGGCAGCAAACCAGCCGTTCTCCGTTACGACCTTAAGACCGCCGATCTCCGCATTGTTGCCAGGAGCTCTGGTCAGTTTCTGCACAATCTTCTCACCTGCCAGGGTATCAGCCTCAACCGCAGACGGATCAAGTTTCTTCAGAGCAGCCTTCTGTGCGGAATTGGCAGGAGCATCGATACGGTTATAAACAGGTTCACCGTATTTTGCGGTCAGTTCCCTGTAATGCTCGGACGGATCTTTTCCGGTAACCGCCAGGATTTCAGCAGAAAGCAGGCTGGCAATAATGCCGTCCTTGTCGGTTGTCCAGACCTCACCACTCTTGGTGAGGAATGAAGCTCCGGCACTTTCCTCGCAGCCCCACGCCAGAGACTTGTCAAACAGTCCCGGAACAAACCACTTGAAGCCTACTGGAACCTCATATGCTTTACGACCAAGACCTTCTGCAACTCTGTTCATCATGTTCGATGACACCACAGTCTTACCGACCATGGCGTTCTGCGGCCAGTCCTTACGGTGGGTATAGATATAATTGATGGCTGCGGACAGATAATGGTTAGGATTCATCAGACCGCTGTGGCAGACGATACCGTGACGGTCATAGTCAGGATCATTACCCCAGGCGATATCAAAATCATCCTTGAGTTTAATCAGTCCGGCCATGGCGTAAGGACTTGAGCAGTCCATACGGATCTTGCCGTCACGATCAAGACACATGAAGGAGAAGGTCGGATCGACGCGATAGTTTACTACTCTGATGTTGAGTTTGTACTTGTCGGCAATGCGATCCCAGTAGAACAGCCCAGAGCCGCCTAAAGGATCGACACCAATCTTAAGACCTGATTTGGAGATAGCTTCCATATCAATGATTGAACCTAAGGCGTCAACATACTGTGAGAGCATGTCATGCTCCTTCACATTGGACAGTTTAATCGCCTTGGCATAAGGAACACGCTTTACTCCGTTCAGATTGTTGCGGATAAGCTCGTTGGCTCTGTCCTGAACCCAGGAAGTGATTTCTGTGCCGGCAGGACCGCCATCGGTCGGATTATATTTAAATCCGCCGTTGTTAGGTGGATTGTGCGAAGGAGTAATCACTATGCCATCAGCAAGTCCCTCAGTACGCCCCCTGTTGTAATTCAGAATGGCAAATGAGACTGATGGAGTCGGAGTATAACCATGATCCCTCTCCACCCGAACCTCAACATCATTGGCGCTCAGTACCTCTATGGCAGTTGCCAAAGCCGCCTCGGAAAGAGCGTGGGTATCCATGCCGATAAACAGAGGTCCAGTGATATTCTCTTTTTTGCGGTACTCGGCAATTGCCTGAGATATGGCCAGAATATGGGTCTCGGTAAATGAACCGTTCAGG
Organism: Succinivibrio sp.; assembly: GCA_017635415.1. Taxonomy (GTDB): domain Bacteria; phylum Pseudomonadota; class Gammaproteobacteria; order Enterobacterales; family Succinivibrionaceae; genus Succinivibrio. Next base: position 8,158 of record JAGBLM010000080.1, read on the forward strand.
GATGACCCTCTGTGACCTGACGTGCCGAAACTTACCCTCTCCTCTGGATTATCCATATCCGGACGGTTAAGGTAGTAAGCCGCCATAAGTCTAGGGATATTAACCAAGTCTTCAATTGCCGCAGGCTGACCTGCTCTTTCGTGTATTGCCATTTAAACCTCTTACCTTAACTTACCTATCATATTGAAAATATGCCGATTAACGGTGATATGAGATCACTCACTAGAGTTAATTCTAGTGCAAAAAAATTAAACGTACCAACAGGTTAGTTCACATTTTAAGTGTATGACAGACAATGCCTGAAGAATTAGAGAGGATCTGAAAAAACAGGAGCTGTCAGGACAATGCCTAAATGTATGCGCAGATTTTCTCAACCACCTTCTGACACCGGACCTGAGCAAATGGTGCAGCAGCGGAAAGACGGCATCTGTGCGCTCTTCAGGTTAGAAGAATTATTCAGAGCACAAAAAAAGAACCCCGTACCGGAGTTCCTTTGTTTGCTTTTCATACCTCAGATGCGGTTATGAACGACCGTTAACTTTTTTCTTGAGTTCAGCTCCGGCACTGAAAGACGGAGTCTTGGTGGCAGGAATATTGATAACCTCACGGGTCTGAGGATTACGACCTTCACGTGCGGCACGCTGAGTAACCTTGAAAGTACCAAAACCGACCAGTTGAACACGGTCACCTGAGGCTAAGGCTTCACCAACAGCATCCATCAGAGCTTCCAAAGCTTTACGGGAACTGGTTAAAGGGAGCTTGGAACGCTTGGCAATCTGTTCAATGAGTTCAGATTTGTTCATTATTCAATCCTTGTTTATAAAATAGTTTTTAAAATAACTTGCTGTAAATTTAGCAGAATTCTGCAGGACAGCCGATACAGTATCCCGTTTAACTTCTTGTTTTTCAGTCACCCATAGGGAAACACAAAGCCGACATGATTCGCACTTCTTTGGCGCACCTTCGGACTTACGGCAAATCCGAAGCGCTATACTAGCCATCTGAAAGACTTTTTTCAAGGGCAATTTTCTGTCACAGCGCTTATTTCCCAAGGTTCAGCGGACTTTAAGTTAAACTTCCGTCCCCCGCCTGCCATTTTCTTTTGTAAAAAAATATCTTTAATAATCAGATAGTAATTTTTTACTGATCCATTATTTACCATTTCTCGGGCACACGTTTCTGTGTATTTATTTCCTTTTTTTACAAGATGTTATCTTTTACCACCTGATACAGTCAGACTTATGTTGCTACAATACGCCTGCCGTTTGGAGCAACAAGCGATTTTCCTGTATCAAAAATATCAAAGGAGCTGTCTTAAGCCATGGAAGAACTTCTTCGTCCTATAAAAAGAGCCCTCATCTCTGTATCTGACAAAACCGGTGTTCTCGAATTTGCCCGTGAACTTGACAGGCGCGGAGTTGAGATCTTGTCAACCGGAGGTACAGCAAAACTTCTCAGAGACAATAAGGTTAATGTTGTTGAAGTTTCCGATTACACCGGATTCCCAGAAATGATGGACGGTCGGGTGAAGACTCTTCATCCTATGATTCACGGAGGTATTCTCGGCAGAAGAGGAACGGATGAACAGGTTATGCAGGAACATGGCATCAGACCAATCGATCTGGTCTGTGTAAACCTCTATCCTTTTGTAAAAACCGTTTCAGATCCGAACTGCTCTCTTGAAAAGGCTATTGAAAACATCGATATCGGCGGACCAACCATGGTCAGAGCAGCAGCCAAGAATCACCGCGATGTCACCATCGTTGTCAGAGCCTCCGATTACGACCGCGTAATCAGTGAAATGGATGAGCACGAGGGTTCTCTGACCTATGCCACCCGTTTTGATCTGGCTATAGCAGCCTATGAGCATACTGCCGCCTACGATGCAGCAATTGCCAATTATTTTGGCACCAAAGTACCTGATTACGGTATTTCCGACGGTTCAGACTCTGTTTTACCAAGAACACTCAACTTAAGTTTCATCAAACAGCAGAATATGCGCTACGGTGAAAATCCTCACCAGAAAGCCTCCTTCTATGCGGAACTGGGCGAACACGACAACGGTATAACCAGTGCCGTACAGCTGCAAGGCAAAGAACTTTCCTATAACAATATTGCTGATACTGATGCCGCCATCGAATGCGTCCGTCAGTTTGAAGAGCCTTGCTGTGTAATCGTCAAACACGCCAATCCTTGCGGTGTAGCCTTAGGCTGTAATCTGCTTGAGGCTTATGATGCCGCCTTCAACTGCGACAGCGAATCAGCCTTCGGCGGTATTATCGCCTTTAACCGTGAACTGGACGGACAGACTGCCAAAGCTATTATCGACAGACAGTTCTGTGAAGTTATCGTTGCCCCTTCTGTAAGTCCTGAGGCTGCAGCAGAGGTCGCCCGCAAAAAGAATATCCGTCTGCTGAAAACCGGTGAACTAGGTCAGGCCAGAGCAAGACTGGACTTTAAACGCGTCAACGGAGGACTGCTGGTTCAGGAGGCTGACACCTGCGTTGTCAATAAGGACGAACTGAAGGTCGTCACCAAAAGAGCCCCAACCGCAGAGGAACTTGATGAGATGCTCTTTGCCTGGAAGGTCTGCAAATTCACCAAATCAAATGCTATTGTCTATACCGGTGGCAAACGTACTTTAGGCGTTGGCTGCGGTCAGACCTCAAGAGTCTTCTCGGCAAGAATCGCCTGTCTGAGAGCTGCCGACGCAAAACTGTCTCTTGAAGGCGCCGCCCTGGCCTCAGATGCCTTCTTCCCGTTCCGTGACGGTGTTGACGCTGCAGCGAAAGCCGGCATCAAATGCATCATTCAGCCAGGCGGTTCAATCCGCGATCAGGAAGTCATCGATGCGGCCGACGAACACGGCATCGCCATGGTATTCACAGGCATGCGTCACTTCCGCCACTAACCTATGGAGAAAGGCATGAAAGTTTTGATTATCGGCAATGGAGGTCGCGAGCACGCCCTTGCCTGGAGAGCGGCACGATCACCTCTTGCAGAAAAAATCTTTGTTGCGCCAGGAAATCCTGGTACCGCAGGTGAAGAGAAAATGACCAACGTCAATATCGGCGTAAACGATATTGAGGGACTTGTTGACTTTGCCAAACGTGAACAGATTGATCTGACCATAGTCGGACCTGAAGCTCCGCTGGTGGCAGGTCTTACAGACCGTTTTGAACAGGAGGGACTGAAGGTCTTTGGACCGTCAGCACAGGCTGCACAGCTTGAAGGTTCAAAATCATTCACCAAGGATTTTTTAAAACGTCATAACATTCCGACGGCTGCCTATGAGGTCTTCACTGATGCACAGGAGGCTGAGGAATACATCAGGGCGCATGGTGCTCCTATTGTTATCAAGGCCGACGGGCTTGCCGCAGGAAAAGGTGTGGTAGTTGCCATGACCGTTGAAGAGGCGGTCAGTGCTGTCCACGATATGCTCGATGAGCACAGATTCGGTGATGCCTCTGCCCGTGTGGTGGTTGAAGAGTTTATGGCAGGAGAGGAAGCTTCCTTCATTGTCATGAGTGACTCCATCAGTGTTCTGCCGATGGCCACCTCACAGGATCACAAGCGCGTCGGCGACGGAGATCAGGGACCTAATACCGGTGGCATGGGCGCATATTCACCGGCTCCGGTAGTCACCGATGAGGTCTTCAAACGGGTTATGGAAGAAATCATCTACCCTACGGTTGAAGGCATGAAGGCTGACGGTATTCCATACCGTGGCTTCCTGTACGCCGGACTTATGATAGACAGCACAGGTGCTCCGCGCGTAGTGGAGTTCAACTGCCGCTTCGGTGATCCTGAAACTCAGCCTATCATGCTGCGCATGCAGTCCGATCTCGTTGATCTTTGTTTTAAGGCCTGTACACCTGATGGTCTGAAAGGTCTTAAGGTCAGTTACGATCCGCGACCTGCTGTCGGTGTGGTTCTGGCAGCTCACGGCTACCCGGCTGACGTCAGAAAAGGTGATGTAATCAGCGGTCTTGACACCGTTACCTCAGATGATGAAAAAATCTTCCAGGCTGGCACCAGACAGCAGGGTGACAAGGTTGTTACCTCTGGCGGACGCGTCCTATGTGTCACGGCCATGGGCAAAGACATCAAGGAAGCTCGTGACAGAGCCTACGCTCTGTCACAGAAAGTCAGGTTTGACGGGATGTTCTACCGTAAAGATATTGCCTGGCGAGCGCTTTCACGCAGTTAGACCACAAATAGAAGGGAAGATGTAATCTTCCCTTTTTTTGTATTTTTTCGTGCTGTCGCCTCTGCCCTGCAGAGAGTTTTTAACTGTGGTCAAGACTGATACCGATATTACTTATTCCACCGTTTGCGGCAAGCACTTTAAGGTTTTCTGTAAGTTCAGAAGAACGTTTAGCATGGGACAATAGTTCGAGCAGTTCGACCTGATAGTCAACCTCGGCATCCACCTGTGAGTTTTCCCGCAGTGTTTCATCATCAAGTGAGCCGTTTTTTTCCTCAACGGTGCGCACCACGCCGCCAAGACTGGTTTTCGAGGCAATTTCGGCCTCATTGCCCTCATGCATCAGTACCGCATCACAGGCAGCGGTAAAAGTTATAAGAGCATCAAGTGCATACAGATCACCGACACTAAGATCCTCAGGATCACCTTCTGGAATAAAAGGCTCTACGGCATTGACCAGTTCTTCAAGATCAATGTGATTGAACTTATCCTGATGAAAAGTCCACAGTTCCTCGAGGGCTTTTTTGAATATTCCTGCCGCCCCCTTCTGCTCCTTAAGTTCACACCACAGCAGAAAATTAGGGAGCTGACGCTGAGCAAGTGTGAGCGCAAACAGGCTCTGCCGCCAGGGAGACAGTCTGCCGAGCATCGGGTAGAATCTTTCACCAAAAATCATGTTTGTTCCCCTCTGAAAACCCTTTTTACAGCTGCCACTTTAAGTTGCGTACACTTCTTCACCTTTTTGCAGCGGCAATTAAGTACAGTCATTATATTTTCCTGACTGAAAATGAGCAACTATTGCGTTTTTCTGAAAAAAAAATGCTAAAAGTAAGATGTTAGATGTTATGATACTGCTCAATGGCAGTGGTTTATGCGCAAGATCCTAGCATTGGTAAGCCTGCAGGTCATTCCGGATTACTACAACTACTCAGAAAACAGCATGTTCCGGTTATTATAATTTTTATTTCGAGATTTTTGGTGGAGCAGCGTAAGTTGTTTATGGGTAAATTTCTTGAAATATACAAGCTTCACTAAAAAATATAGTTACGTAATGAAATCTGAAGATTATATTGCCCAGGACGCACTTGCTGATAGTCGCGCCCTGTCGCGTCCTTTGTCCAAAAGACACACTGTCGCCATTATGGCAACGGTTACCATAGCGTTGGGTCTGTCACTGGTTATTCCGACACGATACAGTTCCACAGGCGATGAACTCGCTGAGTCCGATTCCCTTTTCTCAAACGAGCACGAAGCGGATTTTGATCCGTCCATGTCTCTGACCGATGCGTTCGGTGCGGGCAGTCAGAACGTGGTGGTGATGCAGAACGGTAAGAATCTTGATAACTATGATGATTCCATTCCGGAATCAGAACTTGCCGATTCTGATCAGGAAATGGACGAAAACGTCAGAAAACTGGCCGAATCTCAGGACAAGATTGTCGAATCAAAATGGTTTGTTGAAGATGTTCAGAAAGGCGATACCATTTCCTCTCTGTTTGAGGATCTCAATATCCCGCCCTCTGTAACCATGGCTATTCTTGACAACAAAAAGGTAGCAAAAGAAGTAAACTCTCTCAAACTCGGTGAGCAGATCTCCTTCCTCATCGATGACAATAACGTGCTGCAGGCCTTTGTCAAACCTCTGAACAGCAAACAGCAGCTGCGTTTCTTCAAGGTTTCTGGCAGTGCCAACAGATATGACTATGTTATTGAGCCTATCTCCTCACCAATTAAGAATGGAGACGTTGTTGAAAACGTTGAGGTCGCTCAGGCTTCAGCAAATGAACAGAAACAGAATAACGTAACGGCAAAGAATGAAAACCGTGCAGCTGAGGCAAAGAGTGAAAATACGGCCAAACCGGATCAGAAGACTACCGCCGCCGTACCGGCCAAACCTGAGACTAAACTTAGTCCGGTAGAAACACGCGGTCGTCTGGTCGTGGTCACCATCAAGAAGGGTGAATCGTTCTCGGGTGCTGTCAATCGCGCCGGTGTCACCTACTCAGAGATCAATCAGATCCTGAAAATGTTCAAAGGAAGAGTACAGTTCTCCAAAAATATTCATCAGGGCGATACCATTCGTGTTCTTTTCTCCTCCGCCAAGGGAAAGGGAAAGATCACCGCTGTTGAGCTGACCTTAGGCGGCAAGAAATATGCTTCCTATCTCAATACCGCTGACGGCAAATACTATGACGAGAACGGTCTGAACTCTACCAAGGGAGCATTCCGCCGCTTCCCGATAAATGGCAAGATTGTCATTACCTCTCCGTTTAATCCGGGCCGCAGACATCCTGTTCTAGGTTACGTCAGACCTCATAACGGCACCGATTTCGGTGTTCCTGTCGGTACACCGATAGTTGCACCTGCCGATGGTGTAGTTGATAAAGCCGGCTATTCACGTGGATCAGGCTACTACGTGGTCATTCGCCACCGCGGCGGAATTTCGACCGTGTACATGCATCTGTCCAAGATCTTAGTGAAACCTGGTCAGAATGTTACCATTGGCAAGACCATTGCCCGTTCAGGTAATACCGGACTGTCGACCGGACCGCATCTGCACTACGAGATCAGAATTAACGGCAGACCGGTCAATGCCATGCGCGTCAATCTCGGTAAAGCTGCCGATGCTCAGGTTGACAACACGCAGCGCAAGAAGTTTGTCGCCAGCGTGCAGCAGTATAAGAAAGATCTCTACTCCAGCAAGCTGATGGCAAAGAACTGAGCAACAGAACGAATCTGTTCTGGGGGACGCGCCTGCATCCCCCTTTTTATTTGTGTTTCCGCTTAAAAAATCGGCACAATCTTCATACCTCTTCACAAAAGTTAATTATATTATCTGATGTAGTCATGATTATCCTCTTCACTTTACCCAAGAGGTTTTATATGCGCCGTTTACTGCTTGTCACGATTGTGAACCTTCTCTTGTGCTTTTTTTCCACAGTCCACGCTCAGGATACGATAAAGGTTGGCGTGATGTACTCTCTTACCGGCACAATGGCCATCAGCGAAGCACCGTTAAAAGATGAACTGCTGATGCTTATTGAAGAGCAGAACAGGAAAGGTGGATTATTAGGCAAAAAAATCGAACCGGTGGTGGTTGATCCGGCCTCGGACTGGATGGCCTTCTCTGAGTTGAGCAGGCAGTTACTCACCGAGAACAAGGTTGCTGCGGTCTTCGGCTGCTGGGCGTCAGTTTCAAGAAAGGCAGTGTTGCCTATATTTGAAAAATACAACGGACTGCTCTTCTATCCGGTACAGTTTGAAGGCGAAGAAGCCTCGTACAACATTATCTATACCGGTTCAACTCCCGAGCAGCAGATCATTCCGGCCATTGATTTTCTCAAAGACAAACGCGGTATTACCCGCTGGTATCTTTTAGGTTCTGATTACGTCTTTCCTCGAACAGCCAACAAAATAATTGAGACCTATCTAGAGCACAAAGGAGTAAAAAAGGAGAACATCATCGTCAGATACACCCAGCTTGGTCATTCTGACTGGGGCGCCATTGTCAGAGAAATCAAGGCCTTTGGTCTGCAGGGCCAAAATACTGCCGTAGTGTCAACCCTGAACGGAGATGCCAATATCCTCTTCTTTAACGAAATGGATGAATACCGCATCTCACCTTATGACATTCCGGTGATGTCCTTCTCCGTTGGTGAAGGAGAACTGCAGTACGTGGACAGAAACAGACTGACCGCCGGAAATCTGGCCTCGTGGGGATATTTTCAGAGTGTGGACACCAAAGAGAATCTGGAATTTGTCAGAGCTTTTTCCGAATTTACCCGTAATCCGAAGGCTGTCACCAACGATCCTATGGAATCGCAGTATATCGCTTTTTCTCTCTGGGTTAAGGCGGTTGAAAAAGCCGGGACTACCGACGTTGATTCGGTCTTGAGTACTATTGTAGGTCTTGAAACTGCAAATCTCTCCGGCGGAAAGGTAAAGGTTCTGCCTAATCACCACCTCAGCAAACCGGCAATGATAGGCCAGTACCAGAAGGACGGTCAGTTCAGTGTGATCTGGCGCTCGCAGGACAATATCCCGAGCAAAGCCTTCAGCGAATACCTCTCTGACGGAAAGATATATATCGCCGACTGGGTGACTTTAAAGTGCAGCAAGTACGACACCGTGGAGAAGATCTGTCTTGACAGGAGTCACCAGAATCGGAAAAGCGAGGACACTCTCGTGATTAGACAGGACTGAACTGCTACAGAACCATCCAGTCCGAAAGACTCTCCCCTCACTTTGGCGCAGTGAGAGGGAATGCTCTGCACAAAAATGTTTTGTTTGGGACTCTTTTGCAACACACTTTGAAAAACTGCATCTTGGTCTTGCCGACTTGTGACGTAGTCGGCAAAAAACCGCACGTTCGTCCTATCCGCTTCCCCTACTATGATAACTTGAAACTATGAACAGCATAGTTTGGGAGGTCTTATGAAAGCTACAGAGCTTAAGGGATTTAATACCGCCCTGCAACAGGTTGATGCTCAGTACTCGTGGATTAATGACATGATCAGAGCCAGACAGGATCTGGTCACAAGATACATGCAGCTTCTGCAGCACGTTTCGGCTGCCACATCTGACAGTAAGTCGGCAAAGAAACTGCTTTTGGAAATCACCGAATTCTGCGAGCATATGATTGATTACGTCTCTCACGGTCATTTCGATCTTTATCCTAAGATCATCGAACTGATGGAAAACGCCTCCGGCCGTTCACTCTCAATCGCCCAGCGCGCTATGCCCCGCATTGAGGAGACAACCGATATCCTCATGAATTTCAATGATACCTATATCGAAGGTGACCTGGAACCTGAGAGAGGAAAACTAAAGGATGATTTAGGCTCCGTAGCAGAAGCTCTTGAACTCCGTTTCCGCAACGAGGACCGCCTGATCATCGGGTTGAGACTGGTCCACTCGATCATGGAAACACCATGCTGAGGGCTAGATAAGGTCAAACAGTTCCGTAACACGTCTGACAGGAATAACCTCAATTCCCTCAGGTGAGTGACGGGGAGCATTATCATAAGGCACTATGGCCCGGTTGAATCCCTGCTTGGCCGCCTCATAAATACGCTCCTGACCAGAAGGTACGGGGCGGATCTCCCCCGTAAGTCCGATCTCCCCGAACGCGATGGTCCGCCTGTCTACCGCTTTGCTGTAGTAGGAGGAAATCAGCGCCAGACATAAGGGCACATCCGAGGACGTCTCCTCAACCTTTACCCCGCCGACCACATTGATAAAAACATCCTGATCACCAAGATTGAAATTGGCGTGTCTGTGCAGAACAGACAGCAGCATGGAAAGACGGTTCTGATCGGTCCCCAGAGACAGTCTTCTTGGATTGCCAAAGGCTGAAGAGTCTACCAGAGCCTGCAGTTCAACGAGCAGAGGTCTGGTTCCCTCCCAGACAACCATAGCCAGAGATCCGGGAGCAACTTCTTGCTGACGGTTCAGAAAGATAGCCGACGGATTCTTAACCTCTTTAAGACCGGTATCCGTCATGGCGAACACACCCACCTCGTTCACCGCACCGAAACGGTTCTTCTGACAGCGCAGAGTGCGGAACCGCATATCGTTGGCCGCCTCAAGTATTACCGAGCAGTCAACACAGTGCTCAAGAATTTTTGGACCTGCCAGAGTACCATCCTTGGTAACATGTCCGACCATAAACACCGCAATACCGGTCCTTTTGGCAAACTGGGTCAGCGCTGCCGCGCCCTCACGTACCTGACTTACCGATCCTGGAGCGGACTCTATACCCTGCACATGCATCACCTGTATGGAATCCACCACCAGCACGGCAGGCTGCTCGCTGCCCGCCAGCGTACAGATATTGTCGATCGAGGTTTCCGCAGCGATTCTCACCCTGGCAGTCGGCAGTTTGAGCCGTGCTGCTCTGAGTGCAACCTGCTGCAGAGACTCTTCACCGGTCACATAAAGAACCTTCCTTGATTCGGACAATCTGCAGACGGTCTGCAAAAGCAGTGTTGACTTTCCCGCTCCCGGGTTGCCGCCGATAAGAACCACCGAACCTGCAACTATTCCGCCGCCCAGAACCCGGTCAAATTCTGAAAAACCGCTGGAAATACGCTTTTTGACCTCAAGATCAATAAGACTCAGATCTGTTACGCCACTACCACCGGCTCCGGCAAAGCCGGAGAGCGCCCTTGCCGCTGCTTTCGCTCCCGCATTCGGTGCGCTGTTCTCACTCACCGCCACCTCACTGATGGTATTCCATTCACCGCACTCACGGCATTGTCCCTGCCAGCGCGGATAACGGGCTCCGCAGGCGGAGCAGACGTAGACCGATTTAATTTTTGTCATGCTTTCTCATCACCAAGCGTCAGCAGTAAGGCGACCGCAGCCAGATCAGAATGGTTTATGCAGCACGGAGCCTCCTTCTGAACCAGAGGTTTAGCATGGTAGGCAATACCGAGTCCTGCCTCAGCGATCATTTTAAGATCATTTGCCCCGTCCCCCAGGACAATGACCTGCTCTTTGTCGATGTGCTCCCTCTCGCGCAGGTCAACTACCCCCCTGCGCTTCACCTCGGCATCGACAATTTCTCTATCCACCCTGCCGGTTAGTCTGCCATCGACTATTTCCAGACTGTTGGCACAGACCATCTGAAGATGGTATTTCTGCTCAAGCACACAGATTAACTGTACGAAACCACCGGAGCAGATACCTCTTTGCCACCCGGCTTTGGCAGTTATCTCCATCAGGACATCAAGGCCGTCTGTTTCCTTCATTATTTTCCTGACATCCTCAATGACCGAGGCATCACCGTCCTTGAGCAGACTGACTCTCTTCTTTAAGGAAGAGGCAAAATCAAGTCCGCCGTGCATAGCCTGGGAAGTGATGTCCGCCACCTCATCATAGACGCCCAGACGTCTTGCTATTTCATCGATGCCCTCAATCTGCACAGAGGTCATATCCATATCAAGCACCAGTTCACCACGGCGCTTCAGACTAGGCAGCGTATCGGTAATTAAGACATCAAAATCAAAGCACTTCTCAAGAACAGGCGCCCTTATGCTGTCTTTTGCCTCAGCATCGGGCAGCAAAAAAAGTCCGCCCCTGTTGCCGTTCAACTCTCCTGATCTGATAAAACGCAAAGGTGTTCCGCTTTTAGTCTCCAGCATCTGACCAGCCTGTACCACATCAAAGGCAGGATCTTTTTTTACCAGGAAAACGTAACTCATTTCTCTAATCTCATTAAAGCAACATAATTCTGTTCGAGGGTCTCCTCGAGCATCGCCACTTCGATGCCGAGTATTTCCGACAGAGCCTGAGCCTCTTTGTACAGCAGCGCAGGATCATACGGACCGCTGTGCAGTTCATCTGCATCAGTTTCAAGCAGCAGTCTCTGTGCTCCGGCATATCTTATGGTATTGCACAGTTTAGCTGATTTGTAGAGAACATGATGCCCCACACTGAGGAAGAAATCCAGATCGAGGTACTCTTTGGCCAGTTCCTTTGAAAAGGTAAAGTTGTGAATAATGCCGCGCACTGTGCCCCGATACGTTTTAAGCAGTCTGATAAGCACGTCGTGACACTTTCTGATATGGAGATTTACAGGCAGATCATGCGAGGCGGCAAAATCAAGATGACCTCTTAAAAGCTCTATCTGACTATCAAGACCAAGAGGAATTTCAGCGTCAAGACCACACTCGCCTATACCTCTTAGAAGACCGCTGGCAAAAAAACGTTCAAAGTCTTCAAAGGGGAAAACTTCACTTCCGGCATACCACGGATGAATACCTGTCATCGCGGTAATACCAAATTCCGCAGCCAGACTGAGAGTCTTGCATGAATCAGCCACATCACAGCCTACACCGACGAGTCTGATGCGGTGCTGTGCCGCCATGGTACAGACCTGGACGGGATCTGCAAACAGACTCAGGTGGATGTGGCAGTCTGTCAGCATCAGTGCTCTCGCGTGGCGCTGAAGGTAACCTTCGGGTAGCGTTCCATCGTCAGCGACAGATTGACTCCGGAGGAAGCCAGATAAGTGAGATTGTCACCGCCGTCAAGAGCAAGACCTTGAGGCACTCTGTCGCGCATCTGCTCAAGAGCCTTAGGATCGTCAGAACTCAGCCAGCGGGCTGTGGTTACCGGAACATCCTCGTAAATGGCATCAACGTTATACTCATGTTTCAGTCTTGATACCACCACGTCAAACTGCAGCACACCAACGGCACCGACAATAAGATCATTATTGACTATAGGTCTGAAGATCTGCACCGCACCTTCTTCAGATAACTGAATCAGTCCCTTGAGCAGCTGTTTCTGCTTGAGAGGATCGCGCAGTCTGATACGGCGGAACAGTTCTGGCGCAAAGTTAGGAATACCGGTGAACCTGAAGATCTCACCTTCGGTAAAGGTATCGCCGATACGCATCGTACCGTGATTGTGAATACCGATGATATCTCCTGCCACCGCACTCTGTGCCATCTCACGCTCGCCGGCTAAGAAGGTTACAGCATCGTTAACAAGCATCTCCCTGCCCACGCGTACATTAAAGAGTTTCATACCTTTGCGGTATTCGCCTGATACCAGACGCATGAAAGCGATACGATCGTGATGTTTAGGATCCATATTAGCCTGGATCTTGAAGATAAAACCGGACAGTTTGGACTCAGATGACTTTACAGTACGTACATCAGTTGCTCTGTCAAGAGGGGTTGGGGCCCAGGCGGTCAGACCGTCAAGCATGAGGTCGACACCGAAATTTCCCAAGGCTGTACCGAAAAATACTGGTGTAAGTTCACCGTTTCTAAACATTTCAAGATCAAAACTGTTGGAACCACCGCGCACCAGTTCAATATCATCGCGCAGTTTCTGTGCCAGATCTTCTCCTACGGCCAGATCTACCTCTGAATTATCAAGACCTCTGATAATGTTCTGGCGCTGAATATGATAGCCTTCGCCTGAGTGATAGAGGATCACCTCGTCACGCTGCAGATGATAGATACCCTTAAAGCTCTTTCCCGAACCGATAGGCCAGGTGATAGGCGCACACAGAATGTTAAGTTCCTTTTCAACCTCATCAAGAAGATCGAGCGGATCTCTGGTCTCACGGTCGAGTTTGTTCATAAAGGTCAGAATCGGCGTGGTACGCAGACGGGTAACCTCCATAAGTTTGCGGGTTCTGTCCTCGACACCTTTGGCCGCATCAATAACCATCAGACAGGAATCCACAGCCGTCAGAACACGGTAGGTATCCTCGGAAAAATCCTCATGACCCGGAGTATCAAGCAGATTGATCATGCAGCCGTTATAGGGAAACTGCATCACCGAGGTTGAGACGGAAATACCACGTTCCTTTTCCATATCCATGAAGTCTGACTTGGCAAAGGTACCGGTGCTGCCGCGGGCTTTCACCTCACCGGCACGCTGAATGACAGACCCGAAGAGCAGTACCTTTTCCGTAATAGTGGTCTTACCGGCGTCCGGATGAGAAATAATCGCGAACGTACGACGCTTATCAATCTCTTTTTGAAGTTTATTCTCTGCCATGATTTGTTTGCAATTCTGTAAAAAAAAACGTCATTCCATGCCAAGACTGCACAGAACAATCTGTTTTAAGGTTCATATCAGCATGTGTATTCAGACCCACCAATTATAGCGGATCAGGCACACAAACGCATTTCTGATGCGGAGGAGTTGGCAAGTGCAGTCTGCAGATACAAAAAAAGCAAGCTACAGCTTGCTTCATTATCTGTCACTCGATGGTGCCCAAGGCGAGACTCGAACTCGCACTCAGTTACGAACTACCCCCTCAAAGTAGCGTGTCTACCAATTCCACCACTTGGGCACTTCTGAGAACGGGATTTATAGTATCAGATTATTCTTATTTGTAAATAGCCAAATTAAAAAATTTTTCGGTAAAAAAATTCTGGCAGTAGACAAACGGCTTATTTATGCTTTCACTCGTAGACAAAACTGTTACCCACAATACCAAAACTCCGTTATCGGTCAGGACCTATAACGGAGTTCAAACACAGGTAGGAGCTTTAATGCTGATGCGCTTTCTAGTACCTGTAGGAGAGTTCGTTTCCTCCTAGCAGATCTCCTTCCCTGCCTAAAAGTAGCTTGTTGTAGATGGCATCGTAAAGGATAACGTTCTGCACATACTTGCGGGTCTCCGTAAACGGGATGTTTTCGACATAAACATCGGCATCACGCTTGACACCATCGCTTGACGCCCAGCGGTAGACACGGTTTGGTCCGGCATTGTATGCCGCCGCAGCTAAAATACGGTTGTTGTCGAATTTATCGAGCATATTGCGCAGATAGGCACTGCCAAGTCTGATATTCTTTTCAGGAACAACCAGGTCAGAAACCCCGTTGTAGGCCCAGTTGTTCTTCTTGGAAACAAGTTTAGCTGTTCCCGGCATCAGCTGCATCAGACCAACCGCGCCGGCAGGAGATCTGATAACCGGATTCATCATGCTTTCCTGTCTTGAAATACCGTACAGGAAGGTCAGAGAGACATTTGATGAACGTGAATACTTGGTATACAGGTCAAAATAAGGAGCCGGGAATCGGTAATCCAGCGCATCCCAACGCTTGCCTGCGACCACGCTCTGAATGGCATAGTTGACATTTCCTGTCTTCAGGGCCCACTCGGCCATCATCAGGGCTACACTGTCAGATGAATACTTGGCAATTTCGCGCCACTCGATGGAGGCATTGGCATCATCCATCGCATAGAATTCAAAGAACCTTACTACGGCAGGATCTTCTCTCAACTTGCTCCAATCGGTCCTGCCACTAAGACCTTTGTTATTGAATGGCAGTCTTTTGCCGAGTTTCTGCGCGGCAAGGAAGCCGTAGAAACTGCGATCTCTGGCCACCTGTTCCATCAGGCGGTGAGACTCTTCCTTACGCCCGGTTTTGTACGCCGTATAGGCACTCCAGTAGAGACGGTTAATCTCACCGTCAAGAACACCCGGCATCGTTTTAAGCAGAGTATAGGCCATATCCCACTGTGAAAACCACAGGGCTCGGCGCAGACGCTTCTCGCGCAGTTCATCCGTCCACGCCACGGCAGGCAGATTATTATCAACCCACTGCACATCATCCTTGGAGCAGTCATGTCCCATCATACCGTTGGCAACAATACGGTAGATATCCATCTTTTCAGTGACGGTCGGGTTGAATTTATCCACAAAGACCTTCAGATCTGCCGCGGCACTCTTCGGATGCTGTGTCGCATAGCGCTTGAACAGCATCATCGCTGCCTGATGGGTCGTCACTGAACCATCAGGTGAAAGTTCCATCACCTTCTCAGGTTTATCATGATAGATCATCGCTCTGCCTACGGCAGGACCGAACGGTCCAGATGACAGTTCCGAGGAGAGTTTGCGGGTCAGATCCTGATAACGGTTTGAAATAAAGGAACTCTCGAATTTTTTCAGTCTCACCTTATCTGACAGATAACCTTTACGCTCCCATAGCGAGAGCAGACCAAAGCAGTCATCAGAAATTGGTTTTAACTGGGAATAAACTTTTGCCGCGTAGGCAACAGCTGAACTGTCCGCTTTGCCGGTATGCCAGCGGGATTCGTAATAGCGGCACTGTTTACCCTGTTTGGATCTGGTCAGAACCTCATCATCAGAAAAAGGTTTTTGCGGTAGCAGTGCGACAACCTTTTTAAAGTCCCCCACCGAGGAAAGATAATCAATGTACCGGTCACGAAGCAGTTCGCCAAGTTCATGGTCTTTCTTTGAGTTGATAAAATCAACAACCTTTGCGTAGTTTGTCACATTAAGATCACGTGACAGGTAGTAGTAGTCAAGCCAGATATTCAGAGGATAGTCTGACAGGACTGTTTGCTGAATACGTCTTGCTTCCGTGTAATTTCCTTTCTTGATAGCCTCAACCGCATTTTTGTAGGCCTCACGCTGAGTTTTGACTTTTTGGTCAACTCTGACCAGTTCTGAGGAAACTCCGCCGTTTACAGCGGGGATTGGAGCTGCAGCTGCAGTAATTGGCAGTGCTAGCATAAGACCTGCAATTAAAACTGATTTTTTCGTAACTGACATTGTTTATTCCATATCCTGCAGCTGTAAGCTACAAATCAAAAAAATCCATCGTACTGCCCTAAGGCAGCGCACCGACAGCTGTAGTTCTCTTATAGAATTACCGGTTCAACCGGCCAAAGCCTTATGGCAGATAAGGCCAGAAAAGATACTTTCTAGTATAAATGCTTTTCTGATTTTTGCACTATCGATGGCGGGGAAAATATGGGCGGAATTGCAAAAAATAGCGTAATTCCCCTTTTGAAAGGAAGTCAGATCCGACTTTTGTCACGTATAATGTCATTCATTATGAATAGAAAAGTATTGTTTTTCGATATCGACGGCACTCTGGTGAGTTTTAAAACCCATCAGATCCCTAAGTCTGCTGTCGATGCACTGCGTCAGGTGCACGATCGCGGACACCGGATAGTCATATCAACAGGCAGAGCCTTTCAGATCATCGACAATCTGTCTCAGATTGCAGACCTCATCGACGGTTATATCACCGTCAACGGAGCCCACTGTTTTGCAGGTAACACCGTAGTTCTGGACCGACCGATCCCCGAAGATGAGGTCAGGACATTCATCAGTATTTCTGACGAGCAGCAGTTTGCCATAATGCTTGTTGGTGAGCACGAGATGGCGGTGCATAACGTCAGTGACGAAATGCGTCACGTCTATCTTGATATACTCAGGATCAGCAAATTCCCCGAGTTTATCCCGCTTGAACAGATGTCTCCTCAGAAAATCTACGAATTCAATGCCTTTGTGAGCAAAGAGAAACAGGAAAAGTTCATGTCGGCACTTCCCCACTGCGTTTCCTTCCGCTGGTATCCGACCTTCAGCGACATCAATGAAAAAAACGCCAACAAGGGTGCCGGTGTGATTGCCATGGCTGAGCACTTCGGGGTTGACATTGCTGATACCATCGCCTTTGGTGACGGCAACAACGATGTGCCGATGATTAGGCAGGCCGGTACCGGTATTGCCATGGGCAATGCCTGGGACTCGACCAAACAGGTGGCAGATCTTGTCACTGACAGTGTTGACGAGGACGGTATCCGTAATGCACTTGTAAAATTGCAGCTGCTGTAACGAATGTCTCTTTTTGGCGCAAAACGCGCTAAAAACGAACAAACATTTTTTTTACAGAAAACCTGTTGACAATAAAAATTGCTTTTGGATAGTATTTAATCAGGTTAAAGATTTTCAGAGGAAACTCAGGATGACTTTTTTACGTTCAATGTCTATGTGTCGCATGATGGAAACCGTCATGTGCATGTGCATGCGTAGAAACTCTGGGCTTCCGGGACGTGGATTTAGGATCTGAAGGATTTGAAATCTGCGGTTGTAAAAAGAGGGAAGCCAGAAGGCTTCCTTTTTTATTTTTACCGCTGACGTTTTTAATGACTGTCAGCATAACCTGACAAAAACAACTTGGTTTAACGATGCGTAAGCACTCAAACAAAAGGAACTAACTATGAAACTTTTAAAATCACTGACCACTGTTGCCTTAGCTGCGGCCTTAGGACTTGCTTCTTATGCTCATGCCGCTGACCCGATCGTTGTCAAGGTCGGCGTCGTCGGAGAAAACAACGAACCTTGGAAAGTCGCTGCAAAAAAACTTGAGGCAGAAAACATCCGGCTTGAAATAGTCAAATTCGCTGACTACACTCTGCCTAACGTTGCTCTTGACAGCGGTGAGATTGATCTCAATGCCTTCCAGCATGTGGCCTTTCTTGAAAATCAGAAAAAAGAACGCGGTTTTAAGATCACCAGACTTGCTGACACCATCATCGCCCCTTTAAGTCTGTTCTCCAATAAATACAAGAGTGTTGATGAAATTCAGGATGGTGACACCATTGCCATTCCAAATGATCCAACCAACGGTGGCAGAGCCCTCAAGGTATTAGAACTTGCCGGTCTCATCACTCTGGATCCTTCAAAGGGCTACGTTCCTGAGGTTCGCGACATCAAGGAAAACAAGAAAAATATCAAGATTTATGAAGTAGATGCGGCAAACACTCCAAGTCTGCTTCCGGATGTTGCAGGCGCAATCATCAATGCCAACTACGCTGTTGATAATGGTCTCATCCCTCTTAAGGACTCCATTTTCTCCGACTATAATAGGGAAGTTGCCACTATCGACCGCAGCAATCCTTACATCAACATCATCGCTGTACGTGAAGGTCAGGAAAAGAACGAAACCTATCTTAAGGTAGCAAAAGCCTATCAGACCAAGGAGGTTGCCGAAAAGATTCTTGAAGTCCGCAAGGGCGCGGAAATTCCTGCATTTGATTACTAGGAAACCAGGCCATCCGCAAGGATGGCTTTTTTCATTCCTTAAGGTCAGTAATATGAAAGAGACAAGAGTATTTCCCGAAGAGTCCGGGGTAAACGGCTGGTTTGAAACCAACCGCTATAAGAATCGCACATTTGCAGATTTAAGTCAGTTGCAAAAAGACTACGACTACGTCATTGTCGGAGCCGGTTTTGCCGGAGTTAATGCCGCCTTCAGACTCGCCGAACTGCGTCCTGATGCTGCAATAGCACTCTTAGACTGCTTTCCGGTCGGCTACTTTTCCTCAGGTCGCAACGCCGGTTTCATAGTTGAGGTTCCGCATGCATCAGGTCTGGTTACAAATTCCAAGGCCTCCCTTGATGATTACCGCTGGCGTTACAACTTCAACAGATCGGTCATCGCCAGAATGAAGAAAATCATCGATGACCATGCCCTGCAGCTGGACTGGGTCAAATCCGGGGCCTATAAATCATCCGCCATTCCTGAAAGTTTCAGTTACATTGACAAGGGTGCGAAATTTTTCGATGCACTGGAAATTCCGTACTCAATTTTAGAACGCGATGAACTAAAGGAACGTCTTGGCACTGATTTCTACCTAAGGTCAATCTATACTCCAAACACGGTACTGGTTAATCCGTCTGAAGTGGTCAGAGGTCTTGCCACGATTCTGCCCCAGAATGTCACAGTATTTGAGAATACCGCCGTCAAAGAAGTTAAGGAAGGCGCTGTACCAAGCGTAATTCTGAAAAACGGTACCGCCCTTAAAGCCGGCAAAGTCATTCTCACCGTGAGCGGTTTTTTGAAGCATTTTGGCGTAAAGAAAGCGGATCGGGTCTTTGCCATCCACAGTTTTGGCGGTTTTACGCGTGAACTTGACAGCGCAGAAATAGACAGTCTCGGCAGTCAGATAAGACCTTACGGAACAACCTCCGCGCACCCTGCGGGAGCGACTGTACGCCTCACCAGCACCAGACGTATTCTCGTAAGAACAGTCATCAGATTTGCCACCTATGACAACATCTCAGAAGAGCGGCTCAACGCTGCCAAGAAAGGTGTAAGACGGGCCTTTGAGCGGCGCTTCCCTTCTCTTGCGCACGTACCGTTTGAATATTTCTACGGAGGATACATTCCGTTTACCATGAATTCCCAGCCGTTTTTCGGTCAGGTCGGAGAAAATGTTTTTGCCGGCGCGGTAGGAGAGGGAGCAGGAGTAACCAGAGCTTCAACGGTCGGACTCTATCTTGCTGATCTCATAGAAGGCGTGGACAGCGAGGAACTGCGCTATGTGCAAAAGACCTTTGTTCCGAGTTATATTGCACCGGAACCTTTCAGAACCATAGGCGCAAACGCCAGAATTCTCTGGGACAATATTCACGCAAAAATTGAAGTCTGACAGAAGGTGGTGCGGGAGAAGAGACTCGAACTCTTACACACTAGGCGCCAGAACCTAAATCTGGTGCGTCTACCAATTCCGCCACTCCCGCAAAACGTCGAAATGCGTTATCTTGAAATGATGGGGTGGCTAGAGGGTCTCGAACCCACGACAACTGGAATCACAATCCAGGACTCTACCAACTGAGCTATAGCCACCATAGAGACAGTTAAGAATCGTTCAAGTATTGGCGCGTCCTGAAGGAATCGAACCTTCGACCCACAGCTTAGAAGGCTGTTGCTCTATCCAACTGAGCTAAGGACGCATCAACAGAGGTCCTTGGTCGGTGATATAGGATTTGAACCTACGACCCCCTCGTCCCGAACGAGATGCGCTACCAGTCTGCGCTAATCACCGATTCTTAACGGGAGAGTATGATACCGATTTTACTGACTAAGGTCAAACATTTTTTTTAATATTTTTTCGGTCTGTCGGTCAGTTACGGTTGAAGCGCAGAAAAATGCGTTTTTTGAGGGCATCGTCCTTAAAAAACACAAAAATTTAACAAGCGTCGCATTTTTGTTACAATTCGTGTCACCAAAAAGAGGTAATGGATCGATGTTTCTAGGATTATCTTATGCAGAAATCGGGATCACCCTCGGTGTTCTGCTGTTATGCGGTCTGGGTGCTGGATTTTTAGCCGGTCTACTGGGAGTCGGTGGCGGAATTGTCTTTGTTCCGTGTTTTTACTTTATCTATACACTTTTCTTCCATGTACCGGCCGAAGTTGCCATAGTTGTTGCAACCGGTACCTCTCTACTGTGCATGATTCCGACTTCAATATCTGCGGCGATGTATCAGTACAGAGCTGGAAATTCCGATATTGCACTCATTAAAAGATGGTCGGTAGCCATGCTTGCCGGTGTTGCAGTCGGTGCAGTAATCTCCTCCTTATACGGAGGCAAGTGGCTTGCCGTAATGTTTGGCTCGGTGATGCTCGTCAACAGCGCCAATACTCTGCTAAGAGCAAAGGCAAAACCAGCCTACAGTTCCCTGCCGCAGCCTTTCTATCAGAGAATTATCGGCTTTTGCATCGCCTGTTTTTCAGTAATGCTCGGTATAGGCGGCGGAACACTAACCGTCCCTGTGCTCAACGCCTGTTCGGTTCCTCCCCACAAATCCGTCGGAACCTCATCAGCCGTCTCATTGTTTGTCTGTGTGCCGGGCGCAATTATCATGATGCTTTCAAGCGCCACCGAAGCAGGATCTCCGGTTGGGACCTTTGGGCATGTCAATGTGCTGACCGCGCTTTGCGTGGTACCGATCTCCATTCTTGCCGCACCAATGGGAGTCAACATCGGCAAGAAAATCAGACCTGTCACATTAAAAAGAATTTTTGCGGTGGCTTTATTTATTATCAGTCTTCGCATGCTGTACAGCGGTCTGTTCGACTAAACAGGAGAGTTATATGACAGCCCAAAATATTGATGGCAAAGAAATCGCCAGAAATCTTCGCGCAAAGTTAAAAGAAGAGGTGGACTCGCTCGCAGGCAGGGGCTGCAGACGTCCCGGACTTGCTGTTATTTTAGTAGGCGAAGATCCTGCCTCGCAGGTTTACGTAAGGAATAAACATCGTGCCTGTGAGGATGTAGGCATCAGGTCTTTTGCCTATAATCTCCCTGCCGATACTACCCAGAAAGAACTTGACAGACTTGTTGACGAATGCAACAGCAACGAAGAAATCGACGGTATTCTGGTGCAGTTTCCTCTGCCGTCCCACCTTGATGAAACCTCAATTGTGGAACGTATCAGTCCATCTAAGGATGTGGACGGCTTTCATCCGTACAACGTCGGCAGGCTGGTGCAGAGAATCCCTTATGTCTGCGCCTGTACCCCTCACGGTATCATGACCATGCTGCATCAGACCTTAGGACAAAATCTTAAGGGTATCAATGCGGTGATCGTCGGAGCATCCAATATTGTCGGTCGTCCAATGGCCCTTGAACTGCTGCTTGCCGGCTGTACCGTTACCGTCACGCACCGCTTCACCAAACCTCAGGATCTTGAAAGACAGATAAGAAACGCCGACCTGCTGGTTGTCGCTGTCGGCAAACCTCGTTTTATCAACGGCGACTGGGTCAAGGATGGCGCCACAGTAATCGATGTCGGAATCAACCGGTTGGCTGACGGCTCACTGTGCGGTGATATTGATTATGAAAAGGCTAAAGAACATGCGGCGTTCATCACCCCTGTACCAGGCGGTGTAGGTCCGATGACCATCGCAACACTAATGGAAAACACAATTACACTATATAAAAGCCATCTAGAATAGAAAGATTAAGGGGTCACATTCGTGACCCCCTAATCTTATTTTCTGTTGATGTATTTGCGGTTGTACTTACCATCCTCATAGCGAATACAGTTTAACTTGGACGAACTTGTCGAACCATCCTTGCAGATAAACTGTTTGCCCTGACAGTGATCGATACCGCCCTTGGTGCCGCTGCAGGGCGTATTTGGAGTGAAATTCCCCTTGTTTTCACGCAGGTATTCACGACAGTCACGCTTTGACTCGCTCACCGAACCGTCCTTACACACAAACTGCGCTCCGCTGCATTTGGCAATTCCGCCCTTTGCGCCGGAACAGGGGGTATTCATCTGCGTCCCCTTTGCATAAACAGCAGTAGGCGCAGATGCGGCAAGCATCATTGAACAACCAAGCATTAAGAGGATTTTTGCGTTTTTATTCATAAACAGCATCTCCCAAAAAACGCCGTCGGGCAGGTTAGTTCCGCATCATTTTGCCAGCAGATCACAAAGTTCATCCATGGCAACATCCGGATTTACATCGGCAGAATAGTCAATTCCGTCGATTTCAAAGCCGAAAAGCTGCAGGAACTGTTTCTTGTAATCAGCGTAGTCACTGATGGCGGACAGATTCTCGGTTGTAACCTGCTGCCACAGTTCCTTACATTTATTCTGTACGCTGTCGGCAAGTTCCCAGCTGTCCATACGGATACGACCCTCGTCATCCTGCTCGGTATCCTTGCCGTACAGTGAAGCAGAGAACAGACGGAAAATGTGTTCCACGACAGATTCATAAGTATTCTGCTCACGCATGACTCTAAAGCACAGAGAAATGTACAGCGGCATCACCGGAATAGCAGAAGAAGCCTGGGTAACCACTGATTTGAGCACAGCCACACGAGCATCGCCGTGGACTGCAGCAAGACGCTCACGGTTGGCTTTGGCGGCTCTGTCCAGGTCTTCCTTGGCCTTGCCCAGTGAACCGTGCCAGTAGATAGGCCAGGTAATCTCCGTACCAATATAACTGTAGGCAACAGTCTTGCAGTTTTCGGCAAGGACGCCGGCCTTTGAGAGAGCATCTATCCACAGTTCCCAGTCCTGACCGCCCATTACCTTGACGGTATTCTCAACTTCTTCAGGAGTTGCCGGGTCAATGGTGGCTTCAATAATGCAGTCCTTATTGGTGTCGATTGCGGTAGAAACGTACGGTTTGCCGATCGGTTTTAATGATGAACGGACAACTTCACCGCTCTGTGGCATTTTACGCACCGGTGCGGCCAGAGAATAAACAACAAGGTCAACCTTGCCTCCCAGATCTTTTTTAATAATCTCGATAGCCTGGCGGCGGCACTCATCGGAAAAGGCATCACCATTTATGTTTCTGGCAACAAGTCCTTCTTCCTTGGCAAATTTGGTAAAAGCAGCGGAGTTGTACCAACCGGCAGAACCAGGACGCTTCTCAGAACCAGGCTTTTCGAAAAACACCCCCAAAGTTGCGGCGCCTGCACCAAAAGCTGCGCTAATACGTGAGGCAAGACCGTAGCCGGTAGAAGCACCGATCACCAGAACCGATTTAGGACCGTTTTCAATTCTGCCCTGAGATTTGACATAATCAATCTGCTGTCTGACATTAGCTTCACATCCTGTCGGATGTGTGGTTACACAAATAACTCCACGAACTTTTGGTTCAATAACCATCTTTTAAATTCTCCATATAATCATTGTCCTTGCGGACATTCTGCTTAATGCACGCGCAGAATCTGCCGCTAATTTTACCACATTAGCAATCATGATTAAGTGCTGTACGTCGTCTATCCTTTACTAACGATGAGGTTGCGTTATAATCTCGTAATCTTTATCTAACTGACTTACATTAATATCATGCGTAAATTTATTCTCTGTGCAGCAGTCCTCTGTGCTGTTTATAATTTGCCTGCTCTGGCAGTACCAGCCGAAAGTACTCCTGTTGAAGGTGCCAATATCGCTGTAGCCTATCAGCTGCCAAACAGCGAAAAGGTCTACGGACAGAATTTTGATACCTATTATCATCCGGCCTCTACCCAGAAACTGCTCACTGGACTTAGCGCCATACTCTATCTTGGTCACCAGTGGAAAATGAAGACTGAACTTAAGGTTTC
Source organism: Succinivibrio sp. (assembly GCA_017635415.1). Taxonomy (GTDB): domain Bacteria; phylum Pseudomonadota; class Gammaproteobacteria; order Enterobacterales; family Succinivibrionaceae; genus Succinivibrio. The sequence goes on from JAGBLM010000080.1 coordinate 32,513, forward strand.
AGACTCTGCTTTTAACGCAAAGGGCCTTAATGTCGATAAGAACGGTATTCTAAGAGGTGATGTCCTGCTAAGATTCACAGGAGATCCGACCTTTGACACCAAAAAATTCCACACTCTGGTGCAGAGTCTGGAAAAGGCCGGCGTAAAGCACATCAAGGGTTCGGTTATTCTCGATGTCAGTCGCTTCGGCGGCAAATCACGCGGCAACGGCTGGTCATGGGATGATCTGCCGATCTGCTTTACTGCACCTGCTGCACCTATCATCATCAACCGCAACTGCGTCTTTGCCCAACTGCAGCCTCATGGCGAAGGTTCTGTGGCCACACCGGTCATCAGCGGAGGCAGTCCGATAGGCATCACCTCGGATGCGGTGGCGGTTAAACCGGCAAACTACGGCGGAGACTGCGAACTTGAAGCCAATATGTACATCGACAACAAATATCACATTACAGGCTGTGTTCCTATTCAGGAAAAGAATAAACCCTGGCCTCTTTCGCTGTCTGTTGCCGATCCTGAAGCCTGGGGTACTGACTGGACCGCCATGATCATGAGCAGTCACAATATCACCTACGATCAGATAAAAATCGCCCGTAAGGCTCTGTCAGGCTTCACTACCATCAGCACCGTGGAGTCTGCCCCGCTTGGCGAACTGGTAAAATACATGCTCTATAAGTCAAACAATCTTTATGCTGATGCCATCGCCAAAAACCTCGCCGCAGAATACTACGGTCTGCCTGCCACCTATTACCGGGCAACCAAGGCCATCATAAGCATTTTAAAGAAATATGCCAGCGTTGACCTTGGCAATGCCTATCTGGTGGATGGTTCAGGTTTATCTCCGCATAACCTGATTACTCCTCATCAGATGCTTAATCTTTTAGACTTCATCAACAAAAACGACAACAAGGTTCAGTTTGTCAAACTGATGCCTGTTGCCGATGAAAGCGGCACTCTCAAATGGAGAGGTTCAGTACGCGAGGCACCTCTGGCCAAAAACGTTACTGCCAAAACCGGAGCGCTGCAGAATGTCTCAAATCTTGCAGGACTCGTCACGACCAGAAGCGGAGTCAGAGTTCCTTTTGTCGTCTTTTCAAATTCTCTCTCCTATCCGGAAAAGATCAGAGACCAGGTGAGATTTCACCGTATTGCCCAGCCATCACTCAAATACGAGCGTTACGTACTTGAAAATATCTACAACGAAAAGGTCATGGGCAGAGATTTCTAGACTTTTCTTCAGGCAGGACCGTCAGTTTCCTGTACGAACGGTCCTGTGTTCTGCAATCCAGTCCTGCTTCCCAAAACACTATTTGACTGACAAATAGCAGAGAAATTTATTTTCACTTCTCTATTGGTGTAAAATCAATTTCACTCAAAACCAAAAACAAACTGTATATAACGGGTATTAATCAAAATGAAACTACTTCAGAAATCACACAAACTTGACAATGTATGCTACGACATACGCGGCAAGATCCATCAGGAAGCTCTTCGCATGGAAGAAGAGGGTCAGAGAATCATTAAACTGAATATCGGAAACACCGCGGCGTTTGGTTTTGAGGCGCCTGAAGAGGTTGTGCGCGATGTTATCCGCAATATTCCTAACAGTCAGGGTTACTGCGAATCAAATGGTATCTTTTCTGCCCGTAAGGCTATCGCGCAGTACTATCAGCAGAAGGGGCTGAAAACTGTTGATGCTGATGATATCTTCATAGGCAACGGTGTTTCCGAACTCATCACCATGACTATGAATGCTCTTCTGAATAATGGCGATGAAGTGCTTGTCCCTGCTCCTGACTATCCTCTGTGGACTGCGGGTATTACTCTTGCCGGCGGCAAAGCCGTGCACTATATCTGTGACGAGCAGGCCAACTGGTATCCTGATCTTGAGGATATGAAGAAAAAACTTACCTCCCGTACCGTGGGCATCGTCCTCATCAACCCAAACAATCCGACCGGTGCTGTATACCCTACCGAACTGCTGCAGGAAATTGTCGAATTTGCCCGCCAGAACGATCTGATAATCTTCGCCGACGAGATCTACGACAAAATCCTCTATGATGATGTTGCCCACCGTTCTATCTGCACGCTGGCCGATGATCTGACCATCGTCACCTACAATGGTCTGTCCAAAGTCTACCGTGCCTGCGGCTTCAGACAGGGCTGGATGCTGATCACCGGACCTAAGCAGCGTAACAAGGGCTTTATCGACGGCATCAAAATGATGATGGCCATGCGACTTTGCGCCAATGTTCCACTGCAGCATGCCATTCAGACTGCACTTGGCGGATATCAGAGCATCAATGAACTGGTTATTCCTGGAGGCAGACTGCATACCCAGAGGGATATAATGTATGAGCGTCTCAATGCCATCGACGGCGTCAGTGTCGTCAAACCGCACGGTGCTCTGTACATGTTCCCTAAACTTGATAAGAAGTTCAACATCAAGGACGATCAGAAATTCGCCATGGATTTACTACGTCAGGAAAAACTTCTGATTGTGCAGGGTACCGGATTTAACTGGCCTGAACCAAACCATTTCCGCATTGTGTTCCTGCCGGCCGAAGACGTGTTAAAGGAAGCTTGCGACAGACTGGAGCATTTCCTCAAAACCTACAAGCAGTAACAGACTCAGAAAAGCTTGGGCAGTACTTTGAGTACACCGGCTGTCAGTCAGTTTTTTTTCTTTATTGCCACAGAAGACCGGAGATTTCCGGCCTTCTGTTGTTTACCGTCCTCTGTCTAAAACTGAAAAAGGTCCCAAATGGTCCGGTTTCGTCGTGCTAAAATAATGAGATTTGTGATTGGAACCGTGGGTGATTTTACATGTTAAATAAACTGAAACACAAACAGAGTACCTTTCTTGCCTGGCTGGTCAGAATGTCTCTGATAAGACGCTGGGCCCTGATGCTGTGCTTCCGCCACGAAAACGTTTCTGAGCATTCTCATCAGACAGCGGTGATCGCCCATATGCTGGCAGTTATTAAAAACAGGCTCTTTGGCGGGACACTAAATGCGGACAAGGTCACCACACTGGCCATCTACCACGAGGTTTCCGAGGCCAAACTGCAGGACCTCAACTCCAAGACCAAATATCAGAATCCGGAGTTCACCAGACAATACAAGAAACTTGAGAATCTCGCTGAACTTGAATGTCTGCACACTCTGCCGCCTGAACTGCGCGACGATTTTAAGGACATCATCATTCAGGACAATATCGAGGATGAGTATCAGAAGGAAGTTAAGGCCGCTGATATTCTTGCAGCATATATCAAGGCCAACGATGAACTGCGTTTTAACAATCAGGAGTTCATCCACGTTAAGAAAGGACTTGAACCGCGCATCGCCGAACTTTGCAAAAAGATGCCTGAGGTACAGTATTTTATGGATACTTTCGTGGAATGCTGCTGGGCCACTGTCGACCAGCTTACAGGTATTGACAACATTACCCTTGAAGAAAGAGAGGTCAAGTAGTTCTTCTGTCAATTGACTGATTTTCTGTTATGCTTTCTGCCATGAAGAAAGACATTAGTTCACAGCAGGTGCTGTTCATAACCGACAGCAGGGGTGAAAAAACCCATGCCATAGTTCCCATTGATATCTATCAGGATCTGATGGCACTCAAAGACATGATTGGACATACGGCACCGATCACGGACAAAGAGATCTATACCTTCGGGATTAAAGAACTGACCGCAAGAGGTTACCCCTCAGGATCGCGTGTCAAACCCTCGTTTGTCATCATCAAGGATTCACAGGCAGTACTACAAACCGTTGAGTCACTGCCTGAACATATCAGAGAGTATAGAGAGAATCTTCTTGGTGAGGAAAAACTAAAACTGGACCCTGAACATAACTGCTTTGTCTTTACAGAGGATTTAACACTGCCAAGTGCCAGTTTTGCCGCGGCGCTTGTTTCAGGAAATGTGCGCAACGGACTTGATGCCTGGATAAATCGTGAAGGCTTTTCCTTAAAGGAATCAGGATACGGCGTGAAACGTAAAAAACGCCCAGCAAGAGGATAAAAATGCAAGATAACCGCGTAATCAGCAAAAAAACACACCGTGAAGATTTTCAGATGAGGTCCTCCCGCACCCTATCGGTAAGAGCCGGTAAAGAGAGAGGCGACAGTTTATCTTCTGACCAAAAGTCCCGGGAGGGCGGAAACGGGCGCAGGACCGGTTCCAGGCGTGGCGATGGTCGCAGAGACTATCAGCGCAGTGAAGCAAAACCGCGTTTTAAAAACCGTGAGTTAAACAAAGGGCGAGAGGAAGCACTTTATCAGACTCAGGAAGAGCATGAGGAGCGGATCCGCAAGGGTGGATTCTCCCCATTCCAGCTGCGTCTTGTCAACTCCATCCTCACCACGGTCCTTTGTGAGCATAAACCGCTTGATAAAGCTTATGCACTGTGGTTTTCAAAAGTTAAGATCCCTCCTGTGGAACAGGGCTTTCTGATTAGACAGATCAACAACATGTTCAGACGGCTGTCACTGTATGCCTTTGTCTCAGGACTTAAACGACCGTCTGACTTTGAAAGACATGTTGGACGACTGGTCTTTTCCTACTGTGCCGAGCATGACTGGCCTCTGCCTGAACTTGAGGGTGAGGAGGGGTTTGACCGCCGCGGTCTTAAGAAACGTCTGGGCGAGGCGAGCAATAATCCTCTTATGCTTGAAGGATGCCCGGTTTGGCTTGAGGAACTGGGCAAAAAAGAATTAGGCAGCAGATGGTCTGATATACGCCGGCAGTTGGGAGGCGAGTCTCACCGTTTCATAAGAGTGAATACTCTGAAATGCACCAGGGATGAACTTGCCAGGACTCTTTCAGAGGAAGGCGTGGTGACCAGATCAGTCAAAGATGCGCCGCTGGCCCTCGAGGTCACCTCAAGTTCCGCGCTCTTCAGAACAGCAGCATTCAAAGCCGGTCTTTTTGAGCAGCAGGATGTAGGCTCACAGAAAATTGGCGAATTTGTCGATGCCAAACCTGGTGAACGCATCATTGATGCCTGCGCCGGCTCCGGCGGAAAAACTCTGCTGCTCGCTGCAGCCATGCAGGGAAAAGGTACGATTATTGCGCTTGATACTGAGCAGTGGAAACTTGAGGATCTCAAAAAAAGAGCCCGCCGCGCCGGTGCCTTCAATATTGAGCCAAAAACTATTGACTCGACCAAGGTCATCAAGAGACTGTATGAGCATGCTGACAAGGTACTCATTGATGCTCCATGCTCCGGAGTCGGCGTTATCCGCCGCAATCCTGACGGTAAATGGAGAGATGGCCGGGAGAAACTCTCAGAACTTGTCAGAGTCCAGCAGGATATCCTCGAGCGTTACGCAAAGATGGCAAAGGTCGGCGGGGAGGTTATCTATTCAACCTGTTCAATTCTACCGTGTGAAAACGAAAAACAGATTGAAACCTTCCTCAATAACAATGCGGAGAGTTTTGAACTTGTTGCACAGCAGGTGATTTACCCGTCAGACACCACCGATGGCTTTTTTATGACCAAACTGAGAAGAAAAGCCTGACCTGAAAGGACAAAAAAGCAAAAAGCTTCACAAGACCTGTGAAGCTTTTGTTGCGCCTGCAAAGACTGCTGGACAGTTTCAAATGATAAGCCGCGCTGTCCTATCTTCGCAGATAATTGTAGACCCTCTTCAGACTTAAGCCCTGAACGACAGTGGTAAAGAAAACGATGGCATAGGTTGCCCCCATGATATACTGGAAATGGTCGTCAGGGACCACCGTCTTCGTACTCATGGCAAGAGCAATGCACAGTCCGCCCCTGAGTCCGCCCCAGGTGAGCAGTACGGTAAAACCGCTTCTTGAAAACTTGTCTGGAATTTCCTTGAGGAAAAAGGAACACACATACACACTTCCGCCACGGCCGAAGAAATTACTTACCACTGTTGCTATGCAGATCACCACCACCGCATCCATCTGCATAATGAAAAGTACTGACAGTCCCATAATCACGTAAAGAACTGAATTGAGGAAATTATCAATTGCCTCCCAGCAGATATCAAAATTGGCAAAGGTTTCCTGAACCTCGTGAGACTGTCTTGTTCTCCAGTCTGAAAACATTACTCCACAGACTACACAGGCAATCGGGCCTGAACACTTGAAGTACTGACACAGCAGGTAAGACAGGGAAACACACAGCATGCTAATGTAGATCCTCTGCTTGAAATCATCCTCCTTGCCCAGCAGGTTAAAACAGACAAAACTGACCGCAGCACCGATCACAATGGCACCGGCCAGCTGGTGGATCAGTACATCAAACATGCTGATATTTGGTGAAAGATCTGCAAGATAAGAACCGGTGAAAAAGACAAAGGCAACAACACCAACGCCATCATTAAGCAAGGATTCGGCTTCAATCAGAAATCCGGTTCTCTGCGGCAGACCGAACCTGTTGAGAATACTCGTTGCCGCAATAGGATCTGTCGGCGAAATGATACTGCCTAATATCAGACATTCGAGAATGGAAAGCGACAGACCAAAAGCTTCGACGAAAAGATAGAAAACCAGACCGTAAAAGACTGAGCCGACAAAAGTAGCCAGCAAAGAGTAAACTCCTATTGATCTGGCATCCTTTTTAAAATCCTGTACCCGCATGTGGCATGAGCCGGCGAAAAGCATAAAGCACAGCGCACCATTCATCAGAAATGATTCGATGTTGAGAGTATGCAGATCAGTGATGATTTCAAACAGCGAGACGTTAAAGACGAAGTTATTCAGACATAGCATCACACCACCGGTTATGGTGGCAAACAGCATCAGAGCTATTTCGTAGGAAAACTTGAAAAACTTCTGATTTATGACATTAAAGATAATCACCAGGAAAAGAAGCGCCACCACCAGCGGCAGAAAGTCATTCATATCTCACCATTCATCAATACGTTACTTATTTACAGAAAACAAGTTGTTCTGCCTGTTTATATGCACACACATTTCATAGCATAAAACATCGCCTTTGTCAGTAGAGGAAAACCTTAGTTGAAAATGAGACTTTCATCAAAAAAATGGTCTTTTGTGAAAATACGCCAATTTTCGAAAATTATTGTGTCATTCATTGATCCGTTTTTGCAGTAAATTCATAGTCAGTTAATCATTAGATAACCATATTCTTTATTAAAGAACATTTGTTTGGAGTATAACATGGCTTATAACGAATTTCCCGGTGGCGCCTGGCCGGTGATGCTGACCCCTTTCACTGCCGATAACAAGGTTGATTATGAAGGTTTAAAGGCCTTAACCAGCTGGTATATTGACAACGGCTGCTCCGGTCTGTTTTCTGACTGCCAGTCAAGTGAGATGTTCTTCCTGAATCTTCAAGAGCGTGTAAACATTGCCAGGACTGTTATTGAAACAGCCGCAGGACGCGTTCCTGTAATCGTATCAGGACATATTTCCGATACTCTGGAAGGCCAGGTTGAGGAATTACAGCAGATTGCCGCCTTAAAGCCTGATGCGCTGATCTTCATCACCAACCGCTTTGCAAAAGAAAACGAAAGCGATGAGGTCTGGAGAAAGAACTGCGAATACGTAATGAGCAAACTGCCTGATGATATTCCATTGGGAGCATATGAGTGTCCGTATCCGTACAAGCGTCTTATAAGTCTTGAGAACCTCAAGTGGTGTGCCGATACCGGCCGTTTCCACTTCCTGAAAGATACCTGCTGTGATCTTGAACTTTTAAAGCAGCGGGCAAACGCCGTCAGAAACACAAAACTTAAGATCTACAATGCCAATACCACTACTCTGCTCGAGTCAATCAGAGGTGGCTGCGCCGGTTTCTGCGGCGTCATGGCCTCCTTCCAGATGAAACTTTACGCCTGGCTGTGTGATCACATTGATGATCCTAAGGCAGACAAACTGCAGGATCTTCTGACCGTTACCTCTCTGATTGAGCGTCAGTACTATCCGGTCAATGCCAAGTACTATCTGCAGCATTATGAAAAACTGCCAATCACCACCTATACCCGTACCAAGGATGCTTCAGGACTTACTGAAACCTTCAAGGACGAGGTCCGTCAGCTCAAGAACCTCACTGAACTGGTCAGTGAAAAGCTCGGGATCTGATTTTTAAAGTTCAAGTTTTAATAAGGCTGCATTAATACTGCAGCCTTTTTCTTTACCGTTCTGTGATTTCTATCACCCTATTTTTTCATCCTTATCTTCAGTCTCTGCAAAAAATTGCCGTTAATGTAAATAAGGGTAGATCTGTGTTTTATTCCTTGCAGTTTAAGGAAGGAGGGCATCATGGATGGAGGCATCAGTTCAGATTACCTGCACAGATTCGCAGGTAGTGTTAGTTCAGCAGACTCTGCACCAAGAGTACACACCAAGAATGAACAACAGAGACAAGCAGTTGAGCAGTCTTCCATAAAGACTCTGCAGGAGGACGTGGTAGAAATTTCCGGACAGGGGCAGAATCTCTTAGCAAAAGACGCAGCCGAAAAAGAAAAATATGTAATAGACTCGGTACAGAATACTGCACGGCCGAATTCCGCCCCTAAGACGGCACAATCTGTAACACTGCCGCAGCAAAAGAGCGAAGGGGAAGTCGCCTTGGAAGTAACCAAAGAAGATTCAGCCTCCAAGGATGGGGTGATAAAGACCGCCGCTGCATCTGCTACTGCGGAAGTTGCGCAGGAGGAGTCTCTGAGTGCGCCTCAGTCTTTGGAAAATCAGCCGACGTCAGCACCGTCAGAAGCTACGCAGAATGCCATGAAATCAGCCTATCAGACTGTGGAGAATTCCGTAAACAATAATTCGCAGGCAACCGAACACGAAATCGACGAAGTTGCCTGATACCGGGCGCGAAAACAGAACGGTCCCGTCTGCTCTATAAACAGACAGGACCGTTTTTTCTATCTTAGCTTATAAAAAACTGACGAATACCGTAGGGCATACGGAAATATAAGCCTGCGCCGAAAGGCGGGAGAAGCAATTCTCCTAGAGATCGTGTAAGACGTAGTTCGCTATGCAGTGGTCTATGAAGCAGGAATCCCACGACTTTAGTCGTGTGGAGTGTCAACCTAAAAGCCTTCTCTGCGACGGCTGCCGCGAGATCCTGAAGAATGCCTTCTGTCCCGGTCCTGAAAACTAAAGGCAGGTCTTTCCGAGTTACTTCTGCGTTTACCCTCACGCTTTCTGCGGGAATCACCTAAATCACGGTGTGACTGCATGCCCTGCCGGTCATAGTCGCGCTCACGACCTCTGCCGCCCTCTCTTCTGCCGTGAGGCGGCTCTGCAGTATATTCACGCAGTTCAAGCGGTCTGCCGCAGACTAAAGCGGAGGCCAGAATATCCTTGGTTTCTGCAGGCATACCATCAGGCAGGTCGACAGTGGAGAATGTATCAAAGATTGAGATCTCGCCGATATACTTGCTCTCGATATTGCCCTCATTGGCAATGGCGCCTACTATCTGTCCAGGTTTCGCACCATCCCTGCGACCGACAGCGACACGGAAACGAATCATCTTCATATCCGGGAACTCTCGCAGCGGCTGCGGCTGTGCACTAGGTGTTCTGCGCGGACGGTCAGCTCTGTCGTGATGCTCCCCCCGATCCCTGCTGCGTCTTTCTCTGCCATCCCCTTCCTCAAAGATGCGCTGCGCAGGCTCAGGTTTGCTGTCGTCAAGCAGCAGAGCGCCACCTTTCTGAGCCATCTTCGCCAGTGCAGCTGCCAGGATTTCAGGCTCCAAAGAGTCATCAGTAAGCAGATCAGATACCACCTGCTCATACTCCTCAAGCTCTCCCTGCTCGATGGTTTCAAGGATCTCGTTCTTGAAGTTCTCAAGTCTAACCTTGTTGACGTCAGCTGCCGTCGGCATCACCATCGGTTCAATCTTCTGTCTGGTCACCCGCTCAATAGACCTAAGAGCATGACGCTCACGAGGTGAAACGAAGAGAATGGCCTCTCCGGTACGACCGGCACGTCCGGTTCTGCCGATCCGGTGGACATAGGACTCAGCGTCATAAGGAATATCGTAGTTGATAACGTGGGTGATGCGGTCTACATCAAGTCCGCGGGCGGCCACATCGGTAGCAACAATGATATCAAGAGATCCACTCTTGAGTCTTTCTATGATCTTTTCTCTCTGACGCTGCGGAATATCACCGTGCAGTGCCGCACAGGCAAGACCACGGGCCATCAGTTTGTTGGCCACATCCTCAGCATCGGTCTTGGTTCTCACAAAGACCAGCACCGCATCATAAGGCTCGACTTCAAGAAGTCTGGTCATCGCATCAATCTTGTGAAAGCCCGAGGCCACCCAGTAACGCTGATGAACGGTTGTTGCCGTGGTAGTCTTCGATTCGATACGGATTTCCGTTGGATTCATCAGATGCTCACGGGCAATCCTGGCAATGGCAGGAGGCATAGTAGCCGAAAATAAGGCGGTCTGTCTGTCATCAGGAGTGTTGCTCAGGATCCAGTCCACATCATCAATAAAGCCCATTCTCAGCATTTCATCGGCTTCATCAATGACCAAAAAACGCACACTGTCAAGCTGCACCTTGCCACGTTCAATGAGATCAATAAGTCTGCCAGGAGTGCCAACTACCACCTGAGCGCCATGACGCAGAGCCCTTATCTGATTGTCATAGGAGGCCCCGCCATAAATAGGCACAACTCTGAAGTCATCAATGAATTTGGCAAACTTGGTAATAGCCTCTGAAACCTGTAGCGCAAGTTCACGGGTAGGCTCAAGGATCAGGGCCTGAATTCCCGGCTGTTCTGGATCAATTCGTGACAGCACCGGCAGAGAAAAGGCCGCCGTTTTACCGGTACCGGTCTGGGCCTGACCGAGCATATCCTCACCGTCAAGCATGACCGGAATTGACTGCATCTGAATCGGAGTCGGAGATTCAAAGCCAAGTGCTGACACAGCCTTGAGCACTCTCTTGTCAAGATTCATATCCTTAAAGGTTAATAGTTCTTCACCACCGTTATCAGCTTCAGCAAGAAGAAGACTGTCATCGGCACCGGTGGAAACAGCCATAGCCGTGTCTTTGTCGTTATTGTCAGACATTAGAAAATTACTCCGTTGATGGAGGTACCCTTAAGGCTTGCGCTTGCAAGAAAAGCAGAACTTCAAAACAAACCCGTCAGAAACCGCAAATATTACTAGGACAGAAAAACCCGCTGTCCGCAAAGGGAGGACCCCCGAATTAAAGATACGCCATTATAGCATATTTGATATAGATCACAAATTTAAATTTCAGTATTCTTTTTTTGCAAAAACATTAGATTTTGCAAAAAGAAATGCACCATTTTGGATTGTAAAATCTTATCTTTTTGAAAAGAAATATCTATATATATTAACATGTTAATAATTTTTTATTTATAATTTTGCAAAAACCGATTGAAATACATAACCAACAGATTATGATGAGGAAAACAGTTTATTTACCGAGGTCAGATGAAGATATTTATGAGCAGACATATTCTTATTCGACTGTGACGTTTTGACCAGCAGTTCGTTCCACGTTTCTGTTTAACCAGGCCTCAGGCTTCACATACAGTTTTAAGGATTTAATATGTCAGTTAAAGATAAGAATCAGGTCATTATTTTTGACACCACTCTGCGCGACGGCGAACAGGCGCTGCAGCAGTCTCTCTCCATCAAACAGAAACTGCAGATTGCCCTTGTTCTTGAACAGTTAGGCGTCGATGTCATCGAAGCAGGATTTCCAATTTCCTCACCAGGAGATCTTGAATCGGTAAGAGCAATTGCCAAGGCGCTGAAAACCTCGGTCTGCTGCGGTCTGTCACGTGCGGTTGACAAGGATATCGATGCCTGTCATGAGGCCTTTAAAGGACTCGATCACTGCCGTATCCATACCTTTATCGCCACCTCTGATATTCACGCCAAAAGCAAACTGCGCAAATCATTTTCAGACATCCTCGACATGGCAGTTCATGCCGTTAAACGCGCCCGCAACTATACGGATGATGTTGAATTCTCCTGTGAAGATGCAGGACGCACCCCTATAGACAATCTGTGCGCCATGGTTGAAGCGGCCATCAAGGCCGGTGCTACCACCGTCAATATTCCTGATACCGTAGGCTATACCCTGCCTTATGAATGGGGCAATATCATTCACACCCTGTTCAATAAAGTGCCGAATATCGACAAAGCCATAATCTCAGTCCACTGCCATAACGATTTGGGTATGGCTACCGCCAATTCCCTGACCGGTGTGCTTGAAGGCGCCCGGCAGATTGAATGCTGCGTCAACGGACTGGGAGAGCGAGCAGGTAACACCTCTCTTGAAGAGGTGGTCATGGCCTTAAAACTGCGTGAGGGTTATACCAAGGGACTTTACACCAATATTATTTCCACCAATATTGCCCGCGCCTCACAGGTAGTATCCGGTATCTGCAACGAACCGGTACCGTCACACAAGGCCATTGTCGGTTCAAACGCCTTTGCCCACAGTTCTGGTATTCATCAGGATGGTGTACTCAAGAACAAGAATACCTACGAAATTCTGACCCCACAGAGTGTCGGCTTTAAAGAAAACAATATGCATATGACCGCCCGCTCAGGTCGCCATATGATTAAGGCGGTGCTTGAAAAACTCGGTTACAAGGACGGCACCTACGATCTTGACAGTATCTACAGTCGCTTCCTGAAACTTGCCGATCGCAAAGGTCAGGTTTTCGACTATGACCTTGAAACACTGATGTTCTTCTCGCACCAGGAAGAGGAGGAAACCCAGTTTACCCTCGATAATCTGAGTGTTGTCTCAGGTGACAAGAACGTGCTGCCTACAGCCGCAGTGCGCCTGAAGATAGGCAAGAGAACCAGAACCGATTCAGGGACCGGCAACGGACCTGTTGATGCGGTGTTCAACTGTATTACCAGACTTACAGGCATAAAACTTGAACTCTTCAATTTCGTCATCACTGCCAAGGGAACCGGTATGAATGCCCAGGGTCAGGTTGACGTCGACGTGGTCTACAATAATCGCCATTACTACGGCAAGGGACTGTCGACAGACGTGATTGAGGCCTCAGCCCTCTCTCTTATCTCTGCCTGCAACAGTATTTACAGAGCACAGATCATTGAAAAAGAAAAAGCCGGATTGGAAAGAAAGGAGTCCAAATAATCATGGATAAAAACTACAAAATAGCCGTACTCGCAGGTGACGGAATCGGTCCTGAGGTAATGCAGCAGGCCATCAAGGTTTTGGATGCGGTTTCGAAGAAGTTTGCTTTCACCCTCTCTATGGAGGAGAAACTGGTCGGAGGCAGCGCCATCGATGCTACGGGAACCCCTCTGCCTGACGACACCTTGGAAGCCTGTGAACGCAGCAGCGCTATTCTGTTCGGTTCAGTCGGCGGTCCGAAATGGGACAGTCTGCCTCCTGAGAAGAGACCTGAGCGTGGCGCCTTACTACCGCTGCGTAAGAAGTTCAAACTATTCTGCAACTTCCGCCCTGCCCGCATCTATCAGGGGCTGGGCTCACTCTCCCCACTGCGTGCCGATATTGCCCATCGCGGCTTTGACATGCTGTGCGTGCGTGAACTTACAGGCGGCATTTACTTTGGTCAGCCAAAAGGTCGTGAAGGTCAGGGTCCTGAGGAAAAGGCCTATGATACAGAGGTCTACCATCGCTACGAAATCGAGCGTATTGCCAGGATTGCCTTTGAGGCTGCCATGGGCAGACGCAAAAAGGTAACCTCGGTTGACAAGTCCAATGTGCTACAGAGTTCAATTCTGTGGCGAGAGGTCGTCACTGAGATTGCCAGGGAATACCCTGAGGTGGAACTGCAGCATATCTACATCGACAATGCCACCATGCAACTTGTCAAGAATCCTGCCCAGTTTGACGTACTGCTCTGTTCGAACATGTTTGGTGATATTCTCTCCGACGAATGCGCCATGATCACAGGTTCTATGGGTATGCTGCCTTCAGCATCACTTGGCGATGGCGGCTTCGGTCTTTATGAACCGGCAGGCGGCAGTGCCCCTGATATTGCCGGCAAGAATATTGCCAATCCTATCGCACAGATCCTCTCTGCGGCTATGATGCTGCGCTACAGTCTCAAAGAGGAGACTGCGGCAAAATGCATCGAGGATGCAGTTGCCGCGGTACTAAAAGACGGTTACCTGACCGGTGATCTGATGGAAAGCGGCGCCTCACCAAGACCTGCGCTGTCCACCTCAGAAATGGGTGACAGAATTGCCGCGGTGATTAAGGAAAAATAAAGGAACACAGCAAATGGGTAAAACACTTTACGAAAAGGTCTATGAAAGTCATATAGTCTTTGAGCAACAAGGAGAAATCCCTACTCTCTATATTGACAGACAGCTCGTGCATGAGGTTACTTCTCCTCAGGCCTTTGCCGGAATTGAAGCAGCCGGACGCACTCTGCGTCATCCTGAACTTCATCTTGCCACCATGGATCATGATATCTCCACTAAGGAGGCCTCCATTGCCGCCTGCAGTCCGATGGCCCAGCAGCAGGTAAAAGCCCTTATCGCCAATACCGAGAAGTTCGGAGTTAAACTTTTTGGTCTTGGGGACATCAATCAGGGCATTGTCCATATTGTCGGTCCGCAGGTCGGTTTCACCCTGCCTGGTACCACCTTGGTCTGCGGCGATTCCCATACCGCCACCCATGGCGCCTTCGGTGCCCTGGCCTTCGGCATCGGCACTTCTGAGGTGGAACATGTCATGGCCACCCAGACGCTCAAGCAGGCCCGCTTTAAGACCATGAAGATAGACTGTCAGGGCAGTCTGCCAAAGGGCTGTTCAGGAAAAGATCTGGTGCTGGCGATTATCGGCAAACTGACCACCGCAGGAGGCACCGGCTATGCGGTCGAATTTGCCGGACAGGCCGTCCGTGAACTGTCTATGGAAGGACGCATGACGCTCTCCAACATGGCCATCGAATTTGGTGCCACGGTCGGCATGATTGCCCCTGATGAAACCACCTTTGCCTACTTAAAGGACCGAATGTTCACGCCAAAGGGCGAGGAATTTGATAAGGCTGTTGCCTACTGGAAGACCTTAAAATCAGATGATGATGCCGTCTTTGATAAGGTTGTCACCATTGATGCCTCCAGGATTGAGCCGCAGATTACCTGGGGTACCAATCCAGGACAGGAATGTGCTGTCACCGGTACAGTTCCTTCCCCTGATGACTATGCTGATGCCGTAACCGCAAAATCCTGCCGCGATGCGCTCTCCTATATCGGACTTGAGAGCGGGCAGAAACTGATTGGTACCCCGGTTGATTATGTCTTTATCGGCTCCTGCACCAACGGTCGTATCGAGGATTTCCGTGCTGCAGCACAGATCCTGAAGGGACGCCATATTGCCGCCAATATTCAGCTGGCTCTCGCTGTCCCTGGCACCATGTGGGTCAAGCAGCAGGCCGAACGCGAAGGTCTTGACAGGATCTTTATCGAAGCCGGCTTTGAATGGAGACTGCCTGGCTGCTCCATGTGTCTTGCCATGAATGACGACAAGGCTCCTGCAGGGATCCGTGTAGCCTCAACCTCCAACCGCAACTTTGTCGGTCGCCAGGGTAAAGGCTCTAAGACCCACCTTATGAGTCCTGCCTCTGCTGCCGCCTGTGCCATCAGAGGTTGTATCGCCGACTGCCGTGAGTTTTTAAACTAAGGAGCAGAAAAATGGAAAAATTTACAACTCACAAAGGTGTGGCTGTTCCTCTTGATTCAGCCAATATCGATACCGATCAGATCATTCCCAAACAGTTTCTGCTCGCGGTAAACCGTAAGGGTTTCGGGGTCCATCTGTTCCACGACTGGCGCTACCTCGATGATGATGAGACCAAGTTAAATCCTCAGTTCAACCTTAATAAGCCTGAGTACCAGGGCGCCACCATCCTAGTTGCCCGCAACAACTTTGGTAACGGCTCATCCCGCGAACACGCTCCATGGGCGCTGATGGACTACGGTTTTCGTGCGGTCATCGCCCCGAGTTTTGCCTCGATCTTCAACCACAACTCTCTTGGTAACGGTCTGCTCAATGTCGTTCTCAAAGATGAGGAAGTCGAGGAACTGTTCAGGGTACTCACCCAAAAACCAGGAACTGAGATTACGATTTCTCTTGAGGACATGACTGTCAGATGTGAGAATTTATGCTTTAACTTTGAACTTGATGAATTCCATCGTCACTGCCTGCTTGAAGGCCTTGACAGTATCGCCCTGACTCTGCAGCACGAAGATGAGATCGCCAAGTTTGAGGCAAAACAGGAGAAATGGCGGCTTAAGGGTACAGCTATCTGAGTTAGCAGTACTTACTTGTATCTTTTGACTTTTCAAAGCCTGTGAAGACAGAAAAAGGCGGCAGCAGCCGCCTTTTATCATAGAACCCTTCTGTTCTAGAAGGTATATTTAACCTCAGCAGTGGCCTAGGCTCCACGGTATTTCTCACCGCAAAGACCTTTTATACCGAGGTCAAAGTTAAAGCCCTTGTTGCCTTCAGGTACGATTCTGACGCCGACCTCAGCAAAGGCACGGGTGCCATCCTGCTTTGACGGTTCAGCATTGAAGGTACCGGAGTTGGTATTTATTTTGAGTTTTGACTTGCCGTCAAACTCATGCTCAAGACCTAAACCTGCATAAAGTGAAGTCTTAGGCGTGAAAGCGTGCATATAGCGACCGGCAAGTCTTAAGCGGTGACTTTTCACAGCATCAAGTTTGTAGGTTTCAGCAGAGGTGCTGAAGTTATCTCCCTTCTGATAGAGGAAGAAGTATTTGCCGTACAGGTCAATGCTGTCTTTGTCATTGAGTTTTATGACCTTGCCGCCACCTAACTCCACGCCAAAGTAATTGGCACCGATATCGATGTCATATTTACGTCCGGCACTCTCATCATAAAGACCGTCGCTGACTTTAGAACTCATTCTGCCGTAGCGCAGAGCAGCATTGACATGCCACAGGTTGGTAAACTCCATATTACCAAGCAAGGCTACACCGTAGTAGGAGACATGACCGCTCTTTTTGATGTAAGGGTCGGCAGAACCTGCATCAAAGTGATTCTTGAATCTGCCATAACCTGCCTCAAAGGCACCGCCTATAGAGAAGGTACCGTAGGCTGTAGGCATATTGTTACCAATACCGACCGAGAAATTAAGAGAGTTTAAGGTTACATGAGAGCCTGTTTTTGCTCTTGCCGCACCACCGCCTACAGAGGAGAAGGCCTGGGTGCCGGTCATACCAGAATGGGCCAGATTGAAGGCAGCAGAGGAACTGGTGTCAGCACCCTGATTTAAGGCTAC
>JAGBLM010000081.1 GCA_017635415.1 Succinivibrio sp.
CGCAGTCAGAGAGTAGTTTTAAAGTTTCATCCTTGGTAAAGCCAAAGAAACTGGTGTAAGGCTCATCTTTCATACCATAGGTGGTAAAGTTATTGGCATCAGTGAAGACACTCTGGTGGGCAATACGCAGACAGCCTGAGATGATGCCTTTGTAAAGCCACGGTTCATTGTCCTTTTTAAAGGTATTGCCGCTTAAGGTCCTGATGATGTCGAGCATCTCCTCATAATAAGGCTCTCTTGCTATTACTGCTTTCTGCAGCGGTACATCATACTCATCAATAATGACCAGGACTTTTCTGCCATACTCTTTATAGAGCATCTGACCGATTTTTGATATGGACTTCCCGATAATGACTATCGCTTCCTTTAAAATTTGCGGCTGATAAACTTTCTCCTGCATGGTTTTGCTGAATTTCTTGTTATCCCTGAAATCACTAACATCGTCAGGATCTTGTTTTGTACTGTTGATGAGAAAAGAAAACTCGTCATAAATCAGACTGAATTTATAGAGCAACTGCGATACCGCTGCATCAAAACTACCGCCTTCAACAGTCTTAAAGGAAATACTGATGACGGGAAACTCTCCCATGACCTTGTCACGCAGTTCTTTATATTCATCTCCTGCCACGGCAAGATTTCTGCCGTTGTCGATAAAGAGTTTCTGCTGATAGGATTTGTCGCCAGGATTCTGATAATTAAGTCTGCAGAACTCCTTTATCATGCTCAGATTAAGAGTCTTGCCAAAACGGCGAGGGCGGATAAAGAGTGCATTCATTACCTTCGAGGTACTCAGAAAAAGAGTCTTAAGATAGGCTGTCTTATCCACGTAGTAGGCATTTTCCTCAATGAATCTTGGAAAATCCTCACAGCCTGTCAGGAACAGTGCATCTTTTCTCATAAGAGCCTCTCATATGCCAACAGGATCATTCTAACTGAAAAAAAAGAGAATAAAGACCAAAAAGACCGTGGAAAACTAATGTTATCTGCTCCTCATTTTTTCATTCCAAAAAAAATTTTACAAACAAACCGCAAAAATTGACAAATATTTTTGTCAAAAGGTGTCAAAAAACTTATCGTTACTATTTGAAAGAACAACATAAAAAACCAAATAACTCCTGCAGACCAACTTGCGGATAACTTGACAAAAAGATGATTTAGAGTATCTTAATCCTTGTTGTTTTTTTATTGTTACACTACGGGTGACATTTTATATGACTATTAAAGTTGGTATTAACGGCTTTGGCCGTATCGGTCGTTTCGTATTCCGTGCTTCTGTATATCGTCCAGAGCTTGGTATTCAGGTTGTTGGTGTTAATGACCTTCTTCCACCTGAGTACATGGCTTACATGCTCAAATATGACACCATGCACGGTGCTTTCAAGGGTACTGTCGAAGTTAAAGACGGCAACCTGGTTGTAAACGGCAACACCGTTCGCGTAACCGCTGAGAAAGATCCTGCAAACCTTAAGTGGGGTGATATCGGTGTTGATTACGTTGTTGAGTCAACCGGTCTGTTCCTGAAAGATGAGCTTGCTCGCAAGCACATTCAGGCTGGAGCTCGTCGTGTTGTTATGTCTGCTCCTTCAAAGGACGACACCCCAATGTTCGTAGTTGGCGTTAACAACGACACTTATGCAGGTCAGGACATCGTTTCTAACGCTTCCTGCACTACCAACTGCTTAGCTCCTCTGGCTAAAGTAATTAATGACAAGTTCGGTCTCGAGCAGGGCTTAATGACCACTGTTCACTCAACCACTGCAACTCAGCGTACTGTTGACGGTCCATCTCTCAAAGATTGGCGCGGCGGTCGTGGTGCTTCTGGTAACATTATTCCTTCATCAACCGGTGCTGCTAAGGCCGTTGGTAAGGTTATTCCTTCACTGGCCGGCAAGCTGACTGGTATGTCAATGCGTGTTCCAACTCTTGACGTTTCAGTTGTTGACCTTACCTGCACCCTGAAGACACCAGCATCTTATGAAGAAATCTGCAACGCCATCAAGGAAGCTGTCGCAGGTCCTATGAAAGGTGTTATGGACTACACTGCTGATGCAGTTGTATCTTCTGACTTCCTGGGCAACACCCACACCTCCATTTTCGACGAGAAGGCCGGTATTGCTCTGACTGACAGATTCGTTAAACTCGTTTCCTGGTACGATAACGAAATCGGTTACTCAAACAAGGTTCTTGAACTGATCAAGTCTATGGAAGATTCAGGCAAGTAATTTTTACTTGGTCATAAGAAAAGGTGCACGCTGTGCACCTTTTTTATTGCCTCTTTTATTGTCTCGTTTTTGTTGAACTAGGAAAAGAATCTCCTCTCCAGGGGTTGCGGAGCATCAAGATCGGTCAGAGCCCTTTTACCAAGCACCTCTGAGATAAGATACGGTTCCATGCCAAGTCCCGGTCTTACGATTCTGATATGGTCCAAAGATAGGACTTCTCCCTTTTTCAGAGGTCTGACAAGATAGGCACTTCTTCTCCCCTTCCGGTTCTCAATATCCTCCGGCATAAGTCTGATCTCTTTGGTGCCCAGAGACAGAACTGCGTTTTCTGTATCTCTTCTCAGAGCCTGCAGATCCTGTGGTTCCATCGAAAATGCGGCATCGACACTGCCAAGTGACCTGTCGTCGGTAAAATGTTTTTCAATCATATCTGCACCAAGAACTGCTGCCGCGACATCCAGAGCATCACCCAAAGCGTGGTCAGAGAGTCCGGCTTTGCAGCCGTAACGCTCTTTGAAGAACGGAATGGTGTTGAGATTAAAGGTCCTAGGATCGGCTGGATATCGACTTTCACAGTGAAGCAGAGTCAGATCCGTGCAGCCGTTGTCACGTGCGGTTGAGACCGCCAGATCAACCTCCTCCAGAGTTGCCAGTCCTGTCGATATGACAAGCGGTTTGCCAGTTCTGGCACAGTAGGCTATCAGTTCTGGATAATTGAGTTCAAAGGAGGCTATCTTGTAACGCGGACAGCCTGCCTTTTCAAGAACATCAACATCCTCAAGAGAGAATGGCGAACTGAACAGACTGATTCCTTTGTCGGAGGCATATTCAAACATCGGCTTCATCCACTCTCGTGGTGTTTTGGCCATTTTATAGAGATCATAAAGAGTCTGCCCCTTCCATAAACCGCCGGTTATCATAAATTCAGGACGAGTTGAATCCAAAGTCAGAGAATCCTCTGTATAAGTCTGAATCTTTATAGCATCCGCACCGTTTGCCACAGCCAGATCCATAAGTCTGAAAGCACGCTTAAGACTGCCATCGTGATTACCTGACAGTTCAGCCACAATCTCAGGTCGTCTTACCATGACCGTATCTCTCCTTGCAGTTTTATTGACTCAGACATTCAGCTTCTCCAGCGCCTCAATTCTTTTTTCAAGCGGCGGATGACTCCGTAGAAGTTCGGAAACAGCGGCAGGAGCATTTATACACAATGCTGACATACTCGCCTTCATTGACTTGTCAGGCTGTACTGCGCGCTGCAGAGCGCGCAGCGCCGAGATCATGTCATTCCTGCCGGTAAGTGCAGCGGAGCCGGCATCGGCCTTAAACTCACGATGTCTTGAATAGGCCATAAGTATAATGCTGGCAATAAAACCAAAAAGGATCTGACACAGAGAGTTAATCATGTAATACAGAGGAGAAAAACCGATACTGCGACGGTCGTTTTTCCCTTGCATGGCATTGACCACGGCTACAGAAACGAGGTAGGAAATAAAGTACACAAAAGTGTTGAGCACTCCCTGCAGCAGGGCCATCGTCACCATGTCACCGTTGTGCACATGACTCATTTCATGACCTAATACACCGCGGATCTCATTTCTGCTCATGGAGTTCAGCAGACCGGTAGAGACTGCAACCATGGCGCCATCCCTGCTGGCTCCGGTAGCAAAAGCGTTCGGATCAGCAGAACTGTAAATACCGACTTCCGGCATCTTAAGATCGTACTGTCTGGCAAATTGAGCTACAGTTTCAACCAGGAAACGCTCCTGATCATTGGTTGGAACATCTATGATGCGTACCCTGTACGAACTTTTACAGATCCACTTGGAAGCGAACAGGGAAATAAGTGAACCGGTAAAGCCGTAAACGGCAAAAAGACAGAGCAGACCGGCATAGGACTGTCTGTCAAGGTAGATCCCGAAAACATTCAGCAGGAGAGAACCTACTATGCTGACCACAACAAGAATCGCAATCTGCATTGCAATAAAGAGTAAAATACGCATAACATACACCAGATAAAATTTTCCACTCTTTTATTATAAGGTTGATACTGTGTTAGGTACTATCATTTCCGTCAGAAATCTGCGCGTCACCGTTGCCGGAGAAAAAGGAATTTATTTGACCGATTACGAAAGAGCGCCTGAAATCCAGCCCGGCTTCATCTGCAGGTTTGAGGAAGAAAAAAAACCGTCGCTGCTGTTTACGGGAAAGTGCCGGATTATTTCCTGCACCCAAACCTTTTTCGAAAGTTCTGACATGGTCATTTCCAAAGATCTCAAAGTACCTGACCACAAGGTACTGAGTTTCTCTGAAGATCCGGTTATAGCAGGAGAAGGCACCACGCTGCAGGCTGCCTACGAGGCTCTTGCTGACAAGGCTCGCGAATATAAGGCTAATGCACTGCTGGATTTTAAGGCGGACTTTAAGGTTAAAAGATTATCCGGGATCTGTATTTTCAGAGCCACGGCTCTTGCCGGAATTGTTGACGGACCGCTGTTTCATGCCCCTTTCGGTTTAAAAATTAAGATAGACCGTAACCTTGCCAGAAGAAATTCACCAAACAGTGCCATGATGCGCTACATAAGAGTGCTTGCCTTCTGTCTGCTGCTAATCGGCATGCCGATACTGGTTAGTTTCCTAAAACGCGGGATCTTCTCCCCTCTGACCTTTACAGTGGCAGCCGTGCTGTTCTGCGGCATTCTTCTTGCCGCAGGCGTACTCTACTATCCGCATCGAAAGTCAGGTTATCTAATCCTGTCCTGCCATCGGAATTCCGTTTAGGGTAATTGCATTGTTACGCAGTTCAAAGTGGGTCGAGTAAGAGGAGCCGCTGGTACGTACCGATCCGTTTTTCAGCAGTGTCTGCAGAGCCTCCCGGTACTGATCCTGCGCCAGCGATTCGACAAAGTTCCTGCCGGCCTGGACATTCAGCATCACGGCGGTGTTAAGAGGCTTGAGATTTTTCTTGTCAAGGTTCACAGAGGCTTCTCCTGAAACCTTGATTTCCTCACCGCCGTGAGTAAGAGAAAAATTCTTGAGTTTAACCGCAACGGTATCGCTAAAGGCCGCCATAACCTTTGCCGGCAGTTCCTCTGACTTAGTCTTTAGCGCTTTGTGCAGTTTCTCCAGATTCACATAGCCAAGATCAGTGGTAAGACGCAGATCCTTTAGATCATAATACGGCTGGATCTGGTTCTCCTTCACATAAGGAAAGGCAAAAAAGATATTGCCGTAGCCGTCAAACCTGAGCATGCGGTTTCCGCTGTAATCCTTATCGCTAAAACCGAATTTTACTTTCATGTCCTCAACTTTTACAGATTCGCGCAGACTGCGGTCTCTGACATTTTCATCAGGACCAAAGCCGATGAGATAGATAGACGAGAGATTGCCGTCAAATTTCTTGAGAGAAATGGAGACCTCATTAACAGAAACACTTTTACCTTCAAATTTTGGAGTTGCCGCAACAGACAGATCTTCAAGGCGGACATCGTAGGAAGGACGGCCTGAATAGAGGTCGCGACCGATGCAGTCAAATCCAGAAACCTTAAGTCCGGTTCTGATGTTTTTGCTCGCATTGACCCCGAATGAGACAGTATTTTCTTCTACCTTACACTTACCATCAGCAAGCGGGATCTCAAAACTGTCGGTTTTAAGTTTTCCCTCTGCAGTCAGATCCCACACCGAAACAGTGGCGCTTCCGCTATAGTTTATCGGGACCAGTCCCAAATCCTGACTGACCCTGTCGAGGTTTCCGTATCCGTCCACTTTCTTGAAATCAACATTAACACAGAACAGACCGACAGTTACCTCGTAGGAAACGGCTCCGGCAAGAGAGTTTACCCCAAGAGGATTACCTGAAGGCAGCGCATAATTCCAGTACAGAACGCCACTCTGTCCGTTGAATGAGGAGTCCGTAAAATCGTTCTCCAGACTCAGACCTGCAACCTTACCGTCAATTTTGCTTAAGACTGTGGTGATGCCTTTGTCGATAAACATACTGCCGACAAAAATACCGATAAGAGCAAGCAGCAGGAGAACGCCAAGTCCCCACGCGGACCATTTCAGAAACTTTTTCATCTATCTGTCATCCTGTAATTTGGCGAGCATCGCACCGCTATCCTTTAAAAACTTTTCTGCATACTCACCAAAAAACTGTCGAGCCTTCATAAAACGTGAAGTAAATTCGTCAGTATTCTTTGCTCTGACCAGATCAAGTTCAGGTTTCAGCGCTTCCACGTAGTCGCTGATCAGTTTACAGTTTGCCTCTGAGGACATGATTATATCGGCATAGAGTCTTGGATCCTGAGCAAAAAGACGCCCGACCATCATCAGTTCAAGACGATAGATAGGAGAACTCAACTGCAGTATCTTTAAAAGATCGGGCTGCACACTGGCAAGGAACATGCCATAACAGTAGGTAGTGAAATGACGTAGCGCCTGAATGATACTCATGTACTCATCATGTCTGTCCGCCTCGCAGTCCACCGTTTTCGCACCCCACAGTCTGAACTGTTCGACAAGGAATCTGCTCTTGTCACCGTCTCTTGCCGGAACGGTGACTATTACCTGTTTGACCAGATTCTTCACATCAGGACCGAACATCGGATGCAGTCCTAGGACCGGACCTTTGTGATAACTGAGCATTGCCTCAACAATCGGCTTTTTTACCGAGGTAAAGTCGCAGAGAATCATATCCTCACGCAGCAACGGAGAGAGACGTTTTATCACCTCAACCGTAATATCGATAGGCACAGTGACAATCACGATTTTGGCGTTCTTCAGATATTCTGGAGCCCGATCCCAGCCTCTATGCCCAAAACAGAAGACCTTATAGCCTGAGTTTTCAAAATAGGTTCTGAAGATACTGCCCATCCCGCCATTACCGCCGACAATAACCACATCGCCGTATTCCTCGGGACTTGCCGTACAGGCAAAATTCCCGATGCCACCGCCCTGATAGGACTCACGCATTACCCGGCGCAACAGATCGCAGAGCATACCGTCCGGCAGTTCATATCTTGCAGACAGTCTCTGAGCGTTCTCTATGACCTCGCGTTCACGCTCGCTGCTAAAGGCACTCTCACGTGACTTCTTTTTCTGCTCCACAGCCTGTCTGACCAGATCCTGACGTTTCTTCAGCAGGATAGCCAGTTCCTCATCAAGAGCATCAATCTGTTTTCTTATTGCACCAAGCTCTGTGTTCTGCATTCTTTTTCCTGATTGATGAAACGGCACTACATGCTGTCAATTTCATCAAGGTAAGATTCATCTATGTTTTCTTCGGTTTTCTTCTCTGTTGCCTGAGGATTAACCTTACCCTCACGGTACATCAGATAGAAGGTTCTGGTCTGATTATAAGGGTCAACCGCATTATCAATCAGAGACTCCTGATTGATAAGTTGCGCTCTGTTATGGATTGCCTCAAAGAGATTGATCACAATCTCAAGTCCGAAATTGTCGATAGCGACATAAGGCCACGAATCAATGGTAGCACCGGTAAGATCACGCTCGGTTGAAGGACCCATGACAGGAACCATCATATACATACCCTGATCCACTCCATAGCGGCCTAGGACGGTACCCATATCCATTTCCCTGCGCTCAAGTCCCATATAACTGGCAACGTCTATAAAGCCGAGCAGGCCGATGGTCGAATTGATTAGAAAACGGCACAGACTGATACCCGCTGCAGCAGGATCAAGCAGCACGGCATTATTCACCGTATTGTTAACTTCCCGAAGATTAGACAGGAAATTACCAAATCCGGTCTGCACCGGACCAGGCAGAGCGGCATAGCCGTGAGCAACCGGTCTTAACAGATAACGGTCCAGAAAATAGTAGTTGATACTCCAGCCGACATAGCGGAAAAAAGGATCAACAGAATCTATGGAATTACCTGGAAGAATTGACAGTCCATAGGAATAATCGGCCTCACTTGCCTCCTGAGACAACTGTCTTGGAGCCATCGGACTGTATGACGAATGGGCAGCCAGTGCCGACGTTGATGTGAATAGGCATAATAACACTGCGGCAACAAACTTCTTAAAAACCATCTTCTCCCTCTCAATAGATATTCAACAACAGATGACTGATCAGAAAGCCTACTCTGCGGCTGATATCCGTAAAAGCCGTTCCGATAAAGTGACAAGGATGCTGCAGATGATGATGTTTTTCCGACACCAGAGGCAGCTAATCAGTCTTTCCGTTTTGAAACATATCTTTTTTTATTTCCGTTTCCTGATGTTAAACCTTTTCCTTCTTCAGAAATCAGATGAGTAGCAGTGTATCACACTTGCCTTCGTCTGACAGTTACAAGCATTCGATTCTTGAGAAGATCGCCATTTGGTGGCATCTTTGTCAGATCTGCCGCCGCCGTTATTATTCAAGGCAGAACTGCTCAGATAACACAATTTCAGACTAGAACTGTCTTTTCACCTCTAATTAAATAAAAATATATGAAATATGACACAGTTAAAAAGTACATTCGGTCAGTTTTGATATTATAATCAGCGGATATATCTTAGAAAAAAAACCGGGACACTATGGACAGCTTGGATGTTGCCGTTAAAAATGCCAGAGGCAAGGATTCAGTTTCCTCGCAAAGTGAATCGTCTGCGCAGGGGCAAGAGACAGCAAGTGCAAAACTAAATACTTCTGCTACAGCAGCATATCTGAATATGCTTTCCAGAGAGCGCGGATTGCTTTCAGAGGGACTTTCGCGTTCGCTGAATTCCGTGCAGAGCACTCTCAATGAATACGTAAAGAATCCGCAAACCCTTGAAAATGTGCCCAACGATGAGCAGACAAGTACGGCAGCACCTTACCGCAAACTGAGCGAACAGGTTATCAGTCGCGATCCCCAGCTGCAGGAGAAGGTTGCTCAGAATCTGTCCACGGCCCAGAGGCTGGTCCGTTCAAGAGATGCGGCCAGTACTCTGTCCAAAAGTCTTGCTGGTCTGCCGCAGGCTCTTCAGGAAGGAACCGCGGCAGGAAAGGCGCTCTCCCGTTTCATCTGCGAGTCTTTAGTTGATCTGACCGATCATCAGACCATGGGGGCTGGACTTGAACGCGATCTTGCGGTCAGGAACGTTTATGTGCCCAAAGAACCGCTAGGTCAGCGCAGCAAACAGGCGACCAACCGCGCCCTGGCAACCTCCATCGCCTACGTAGAAAGCAATCAGCCCAAGGTGCTGGCCAACCTGCCGCCACAGACTGATGCAGCTGAAAACACTCATGACAAACCAGGCATAACCACCCCGCAGATCATGACAAGATACCTGCGTCAGGCTCTGAATGAATTTCCTGACGACACCACCTATCTTGACATTTTCAAACAGAACCGCGGTCACAATATCGAAGAACCTTATCAGGACAAGATTTCCAAGGATACAGCCGAGAGGATTCACAGACTCATCTCAAGAGCTGCGGAAACGGCCAGAAAGGGTAACCTTATTCCCGGTCAGAGTCAGGTCAGTTCTCCTGCCGGGGATAATGCGACCACCCAGAGCGAAATTGCCCGGATGACGCACAGCGCTCAGGACAGTCTGCACAGCAGTGGTGCCAAAGAAGATGCCAGAACGCTTTCCCTGTCTGAACTGTCAGCAAGAGCGGCAAAACTGCAGCAGCAGTTCAGAGAAGAGCGCCAGAAACTGGCAAGCGAAGGCAAGTTGCCTAACCCTGCCGCATACCCTAAGAGTGTAGCAGGAGATCAGGTTTCGCCTGCGACGGACAGCAGGAACGCTGACAGGACGGTTACGTCACCGACGGCACACAAGAGTGAAATTGCCCCTCCTTCCGAGTCAGTTAGTGCACAGAGTACGGAGACTAAAGAGGTAAAGACTGCCCTAAAAGAACAGACCGGGCACCCTAACGTCTCCTCAGACACAGCACTGAAAGCACTCAATTCCTCCTCCGTCAGCATCTCCTACAAGGCGGTACAGAGCAGTGTTTACGGGGCAGTATCACTGACCCCGGGGATGACCGTTCCGGTAAGTGACTTTACCGCCTCCAGTATCGCCGACAGCAGTCAGCTGCAGGATCTGACCACCCCAAGGACCTTAAATCAGGTACTTGCTGAACAGCAGAAATTCAATAGCGAAAAACAGACAAAGGCAGCTTTGGAACAGCCGAAAACTACCGCTGACACGCAGCAGAACACAAACGTCCCTGAGGTTGAGCAGAAGACCGTATCTGAAAACATAAATACCCTGACCGCTGATGAGATTGCCGCTCTCAAAGAATTGGCACACAGTGCTGCCACACTGCAGAAGACCGTGGCGGCGCAAACTTCACAGAATACAGTTCAGTCCCCGGTCAAAAACGAGATCCCTGCTGAACACAATGAAGTTTCAGCTTCACCTGAAGCTGAAGTCTTGGACCCTGCCTCAGTACTCAGTGAAGAGGAAAGTGACGCCCTTGTTGAGGCTGAACAGCAGATAACGGTTAAAAAACAGTTATCCTCTGACAGTGACGGACAGATCCAGAATACTGCAGTAAGTGCTGCCGCCACAACTGCGGCACCGTCTGTTTCACCTGAAGAAGGAGCTGAAGCATTACAGGAAGCAACAGCCAAATCATCGCAACAGAAGATTTCTGTTGCCGAACAGGCCTATGCTGAAAGCGCAGCACAGAGTGCCAGACGCGAGGTCTTAACTGCGCAGAGCAGTCGGTCAGGTACTGACAGCACTGTAAGGCAGGCTGAGCAGAGCACACCAATCAGTTCTGCCGGTGTTAAGACCGCTGAAACGGTTCAGACTACCGATGCTGGCACAATATCAGATCTCAGCAGGCAAAGCAGAACTGCAGCTTTGCCTGCTGATGAGATGGTCTCATCAGGCATCCAGAGCAAAGACGCCGCTTCTATCAGTGTTAAGACCGCTCCTGCACCTGACACTGAATCAGCAGCCCCAACACAGACTGCAGATTTAGGCGCGGCAGGCGACACCGCTGATACACAAGCGGCAGTGAATGCGGAAACAGGGACTGTCGCTGTCGGTGTTTCTCAGACTGTAACAGGTACCTTGGCCACTCAGATCCCGGCGGCGGAAACTCCTGCGCCGGACACTGCGTCCGGCACCAGAGAACTCAACAGAATTTATGCTGAGAGTTTATCAGGAGAAAAGCATGCCGAGGCGTCTGCTGCCGGGGACGGAGAAATCTCCGCCAAAAATGACAAGGTTACAGATTCGACACCTGCCGGCAGTGCAATGCAAAAGGACAGTTCCTTTAACCTTGGGCAGAGTGTCATGTCCGGGACCGTACCGCTTAACGAACTGGATGACAGCGACACGCCTGAAGACATAAAAAACAGAACTCTGAACGAAAAAGCTGACAATCCCGGCAAGCAAATTACCGGTACCATAAACACCGCCGCTGAACACAGCGAGGAAATGATGGTACCGAAAATGAATACCCCTCTCGCCGCTCCGGGTGCTGCGTCCGTTACGCAGGGAGGCAGTGCTCCAGTACCGGAACAGAGTGTCATCGAAGATCTGCAGCCTATAAAGGAGAACGGTCTTTTCCACAAGATTGCCTCCATTTTCAGCAAGAAGACGGAAAACAGTAGTGTTACCGCTGAAAAAACCGCGACGCAGGCTATTGCCGGCAGTGGCAATGCTCTTATGAATCTTAAGGGCAACCCTCTTGATTCGCTGATTTATGAGTTGAAATCTCAGATTGAAACCCCTGATATTCCCGATAGACTCAAAGAGGAAGCGCGCAGTTTTATCAGACAGCTGACCGATCCGGTGGCGGATCTTGCCTCAGTCTCCAACTGGCTGAATTTTGTGACCGGACCTATGTCTCCGTCATCATCTCAGGCACTGGGACTTCATCAGTGGGCCTTCCTGCTGCTGTGTATCCGCTTTAGCCATCTTGGCAAATCGGTTGATAAATTCCTGAGCAGGGTAAAGGGTGAGAATCTTAAGGATGAGATAGCGGATCTTTCCTTGAAACTTTCCTCCAGAAAAGAAGACCTAAATGAGATTCTTGAGGAAACACTTGATCAGGTCGACCGACTGCAGAAATTCAGGGAAAACATAGAAGCAAACCAGCTCGTTGCCAGATATATACCTCTGCCGCCAAGTTATGAAGGCGGACGTGAAGGAGGAATGAGCATCCATAAAGAGGAAGAGGCTGACGGACAGAAGAGCTGGCATCTGACCTTCAATTTCGATCTGCCAGGACTCGGTCCGATAGAAATAAAAGCTGTAGCCAAACTGCCGGAACTCAGACTCTCTGTGGTTACCGAGACTCTCTCCGGGTTACAGAAAGTTCAAGAATGTATGCCACTGCTCACCAAACAGTTGCAGGAAGCTGGCATAACGACCAGAACAGCAAATGCCCGTTTGGGCAGAATTACTCCGCAGGAACAGGCTCAGACCGTCGCAGGATCTGATACGGACGAGGAAAGTTCCGGTTTATCAATAAAAATCTGATGCTGGAAAAGAATATGGCTGAAGATAAAGATTTGTCTAACAAAGCAGATGATAAAGATAATAATACCGCCGCGCAGCCAGCCACGGAGCAGACTGCTACGGAGCAGACTGCTACGGAAGCAGTGGGATTAAGTTATCAAGAAGGAGACGCTGCCCCTACAGTATCCTCAGTGGGATTCGGGGAAAGAGCACAGGCTATTGTCGAAATGGCCAAGGAACTGGGAATTTATATCCATAAAGATCCGGTGCTTCTTAACGAACTTAAAAATCTCGAAGAAGGGCAGGAGGTTCCAAAGGATCTCTTTACCATTATCGCCACTATTCTCTCCTTCAGTTACATTCTTCAGGGTAAAACTCCTGAGGTCTATACGAGAAAGGATGGCAGCAAGGCAGTCAACACCAGGGCCTAGACCTTATGACAGCGGATTTCAGTAAAAGCGCACCTTATGCGCTTTTCTTTTTTCTCCTTTCAGTCGGTACCCAGGATTTCTCTTTCAAGACTGTCTGTATCCCTGCCGCCGGCATTGTCACTGTGCTGCACGGTTCTGTTGTCAGCAGGAACATAGACCTGAGCCTCTGCTGAAGCTCCGTTGCAGTTGTTCTCAACATACTTTATCTTGTCAATTCTGGCAGGAAGCAGAGAATCGCCGGCACTACGGCATTTATCAGAAACTATATTTCCCTGCTTATTGAAATAAACATACCTGATCCCTTCAGGTCGTTTTAGTTCGAGAGAATTAACACCGCGCGACTTCAGATAGGCGCCATAGACTCTCATGGCACCTGAAGAACCGAACAGTCCGGTCGATTTGTTGTTATCAAATCCAACCCAGGTGGATACAACCTCATCAGAATCTATACCTATTGACCATGTATCACGGTTATCGTTGGTTGTTCCGGTCTTGGTCGCGATATTGTCATTAGGGAACATATTACCGATACGCCGTCCCGTTCCCGCTTTTGACGCCTCAATCATGACCTGCAGGGTAAGATAGGTATCTTTGGGATCCAGTGTCGGACTGCCCTTGCCCTCGTTTCTCTCATAAACGATTTTTCCGTCCTTCACCACTGTACGCAGGGTGGTTAAATCCTGATAGACGCCTTCGGTGGCCATACTCGCATATATAGAATTCACCTCAAAAGGAGTCAGTTCGATTGTACCAAGCAGTATCGACGGATAAAGCGGGATCTCCTGCTTTATCCCCACATTGTGCATGGTTTCAACCACATGGTTTAAACCGACCCGCATTCCGATCTTTACGGTTGGCACGTTCATGGAACGAGCCATGGCAGTATGTGCAGCTATCGGTCCGTGGAATTTCTTGTCATCGTTCTTAGGCTGCCACAGTTTTCCGGAGGAAAGTTTTACCGTCAGAGGAGAATCATTAATCATAGTTCCCAGATGAATACCATTATGAAACGCGGTCAGATAAACCAGCGGTTTAATAATGGAGCCCACCTGACGACGACCTTCAAGAACCCGGTTGAATCCCTCGTACTGAGGGGTTCTGCTTCCCACCACTGCCGAGACTTCAGCAGTACGCCAGGAACTGACCACCATAGCGGCCTCAAGACCTTTCTTTCCCGTCTGCTTCTCAATATCATCAAGTTCGGAGAGTACAGCGTTCTCAGCACACTGCTGAGCCTGAGGGTCAAGACTTGAGAAAATCCTGATCCCGTTTCCTGACAGAAAATCATCACCGAATTTTGAGGCAATCTCATGTTTTAGGACGCCCATAAAAGCAGGGGTCTTAGAATAGTTCATCGAGCCGCGCTTAATAATACCTATAGGTCTTGCCGAATACTGGGCATATTCAGCATCAGTAAGGTAGCCTCTCTTATGCATAACGGCAAGAACAGTATTTCTGCGCTCAAGAGCATTCTCAGGATGGCGCCACGGGTCGTAATAGGAAGGTCCGCGGATAATCCCCACCAGTAAAGCCATCTGATCCTGTGACAGTTCCGAAACAGGAACCCCGAAATAGAAATAGGAGGCCAGTCCAAAGCCATAGATACCGGCATTACCATTCTGTCCGAGGTAGATCTCGTTCATATACGCTTCAAGGATCTGCTCTTTGCTGTAGCGATGATTCATGATCATCGCCATAATAATCTCCTTGAATTTTCTCATATAACTTTTTTCGGAATTGAGAAAGTAGTTCTTGACCAGCTGCTGGGTAATCGTGGAGCCCCCCTCAACCACGTGACCTGCCAGGAAATTCTTGATGAAAGCACGCCCCATAGCGAAGAAATTGACGCCCAGATTTGAGTAAAACGAGCGATCTTCAATTTCGATCAGAGTGTTGATAAGAGACTTTGGTACCTCATCCAACTGCAGAAAGATACGGTCTTCCTTGGGATCTATACGGTTGATGCGGTCAAGCAGAACCGGATCCATACGCACATACCCCAGTTCCTCACTGGTCTCGGCATTGACTATTCTGCCGACACGCTGACCGGAAAACTCGATCATAAGACTCACCTGACTTTCCGAGACATCAGGAAAATCAAAAGGCCGTCTGACAAGAACGATACGACCTGATTTTTCATTGACCGCATATTCTCCGGGAATGGCAGGATTGCTGACATTTCTGTACTTGAGCAGAGTAAGTTCATACAGCATCTGTTTTAAGGAGAGCTTCTGATCAGGATAAAGCTCAAGAGGTCTTGAATAAACTACCGCCGGAAGCACCCAGCGATCATCAACCTCGAACTTGGAGAGCACCACGGAATCAAAATAGACGAACAGCAGAGCAAGAAAAGCAAAACCGGCCAGAGAAACCTTGGCAAAAAAACTGAAAAACTTCCTTCTGCTGACATGCCATTTCCGTTGCGGACCACGCGGCGGTTCTGAAGAATCATCATTACCGCTGTCGCCGCTGTCACTCTGTGAGGGCGCAGTTTTCTCCATTTTACGGTCCTCACCGCCATCATCCTCAGGACAAAAACCGTCCTGACCTTCAGATGAATCGTTCTGCTCAGGACTGCGGTCATCATCTCCGTCAAGAGCGGAAAAATTGGTATAAATGCGCTGAGAGTTGTTTTCCTGTTCGTTCATCTTCTTTATCCTCAAGAACGCATTCTGTCCGCCACACAGACAAACCCGGTAGGGGTTCTGATTTTCCGGCGCTGCCAGTTCTGATACATCAGTTGTTCAGATGTTGGAGTCACAGGTCAATCTGATTGGATCGTGACTTTCATTAAATCAGTCAATCCAACGTTCTAATCAGTGGTAAATTTATCTATCCGGTAAGACAGGTACAGTCAGAATCTCATTTATCAGGCAGTAATACATCCGCGTCTGATATCTTAAAATTCCGTCCCAATCAATCTGATCAGGACCTTTACATTACTGTTTTTTTTTCAGTTATATTCGCAGACAGATTATATATTCGCCACCTGATCTTTTCAAGAAAACCACCCCTCATCCTCCCCGTCGGCATGCGCTCTTTTTACGGTACGGATGGAACTTTGACAGAACTTTCGCGCCACACAGAGAATTCTGCTTTTGTGTTTTGTTACACATTCTTTATTTGTGGTTTTTGCAGTACCTCAAAAATTCCATAACTAAAGTTGAATGATGAAAGCAGTTAACGCATAATGTAACGCTATAAAAAATAGGCTTTAAGCCAACGTTCGTATGTACAACAATGCATTATAGATGCTAAGGAAGGACAAATATGGCTACCAAGAAGACTGACGAGCTTTCCGCGCTCGACTCAATGGGTCCTTTAGCTATCGCCGGAGTGAAACCTTACGAGGAACAACCTGGTGAAGAATACATGAATGAGAAACAGAAGGCTCATTTCAGGAAGATTCTTACCGCCTGGAGAGACCAGTTGCGCAACGAGGTTGACCGTACAGTGGATCATATGCAGAATGAGGCTGCGAACTTCCCTGATCCGCTTGACAGAGCATCTCAGGAAGAAGAGTTTGCTCTTGAACTGCGTACACGCGACCGCGAAAGAAAACTCATCAAGAAGATTGAGAAAACCATCAACAAGATTGATAACGACGAGTTCGGTTACTGCGAACACTGCGGTGAAGAGATCGGCATCAAGCGTCTGGAGGCACGTCCTACTGCAGATCTCTGTGTAGACTGCAAGGCTCTTGCCGAAATCAAGGAAAAACAGCTGGAAGGATAAGCACCATCCTATTCATAATGCTCTGCCCGCTTGCCATATAGCGGGCTTTATTTTTGTTCTGAAAGTGTGGTATCAGGTTGTTTCGACTCGAGCAACTGCACAGTGCCCCCCTGAAATCAGGCCATTCTGTCCTGCTGCACCAGGGAATATTTTCTTCTGTGAAAAAGCGACACCGATCAGTGCGGTAGCATTTTGAGGCAAAGCGTGAAATATACCGGCAGATTTGCTCCTACGCCTAGCGGAAGACTTCATTTTGGATCCCTTGTCACTGCCCTGGGCGCGTATCTGCGCGCCCGCAGTCTTAACGGCAGATTTCTGCTTCGCATCGAAGACCTTGATACACCACGCTGCAAAAGCGAATATACCGCTTCAATTCTAAGAGATCTCGAAATTCTCGGTTTTGATTACGATGAAGAGGTCAAGATTCAGTCGGCAAACACTAAGACCTATGAAGAGGCAATAGGACAGCTGCTTGCCTCACATCAGGCCTTTTACTGCACCTGTACCAGAAAAAGTCTTAAAGATCATCCCTGCCGCTGCCAACATCGCTTCGTGCGCCCGGATTTGAGGTATTCCGTAAGATTCTGTCCCTCCTTTACAGTTGACTGCTGTTTTGAGGACATCCTGTCAGGGCATGTGCTTACCGGTAAAAGCACGGACTATCTTCAGTTAAAAAGAAGCGACGGACTTATTGCCTACAATCTTGCCTGTGTTGTTGACGATCATCTCGATCACATCACCGAAGTAGTAAGAGGAAGTGACCTTATTGCGATTACACCGCAACAGAATGCACTGTACCGGGCACTTGGATTTGCTGCGCCTGACTATCTTCATCTGCCGCTGGTACTTAACGCGCAGGGAAACAAACTGTCAAAACAGAATCACGCTACGCCTGTACTCGAAGAAATGTCACCTCTTGATGCTCTGCTCAAAGCACTCAGATTTCTGGGGCAGGATACGACTGTATTTGCCGAGCGCGATTTTTGTTGCGCACAGGTGCTAAAACTGGCAGCAGCACACTTTGACCTGCAGAGAATTCCTGTAGAAAACAGAAAACCTGCCGACCAAGTTTACGAAAAAACTGCGGTACGGTGTGGGCAGAAGTGAATA
This sequence comes from Succinivibrio sp., assembly GCA_017635415.1. Classification (GTDB taxonomy): domain Bacteria; phylum Pseudomonadota; class Gammaproteobacteria; order Enterobacterales; family Succinivibrionaceae; genus Succinivibrio. Next base: position 17,917 of record JAGBLM010000081.1, read on the forward strand.
AAACCTGAGTAAGACAAAATTAGAGAATTTTTCCGGCAGATGTTATAATGTCGCGTTTGAAAAGAGCAGAATATACGGTTAATACCTAATTTGATTTATTACTGAGGTAACAGAAAATAACAGCTTTACTCTCCGGTCTTGATGAGATCTTGTCCAAAAACAAAGCACTGGTAAAAAGACATGGCGCTGCAAAAATCGTCCTTGAACGCAATCAGCATCCGGTGTCCAGAAAGAGTTTTTCTCGTCAGGCTCTAACTGTACTAGAAGGTCTTCGCAAGGCAGGCTATCAGGCCTATCTGGTCGGCGGCTGCATACGCGACATGCTCACCGGCAAGTCACCTAAGGATTTCGATGTTTCAACAAACGCCACGCCTGAACAGGTTAGACGGGTTTTTCAGAACTCAAGAATTATCGGCAGACGTTTTAAGATTGTTCACGTGGTCTTCGGCAGAGAAATAATCGAGGTCACCACTTTCAGAAGCGGATCTGAGATCAGTCGTCCGGGAATTAGGGTCAGTGACAATGCCGGCATGCTGGTGCGCGATAATGTTTACGGCAAAAGTCTTGAAGAGGATGCCGAACGTCGCGATTTCACCATCAACGCCATCTACTACAACATCAAGAATTATCAGCTGATAGATTTTCATGGCGGTCTTTATGATCTTCAGCACGGCATCATCGACATCATAGGCGATCCTGAGAAGAGATATCTTGAAGATCCGGTACGCATCATAAGAGCGTTGCGTTTTGCGGCCAAACTCGGCTTTAAAATTTCCAGACGCACCGCTGCGCCTATTAAAGCACTTGCTGAAAATCTCAGACAGGTTTCCAACGCCAGAATGTATGAGGAAGTAAATAAACTGTTCCTCTCAGGACATGGTCTGCAAAGTTACAGAATTCTCAGAAACTACAGGATTTTTGAGATCCTCTTTCCCGGCATTGATGAGTACTACGATAATTCCGTATTTAACAGTTTTGTGGAGTTTGCTCTGAAAAGTTCTGATGAACGTTATGCAGAAAACAAACGCAACATGCCGCATTTCCTGTATGCGATCATTCTGTGGTTTGCCTTCCAGAAGGAGGTTTTCGAACTGCAGCAGATTAACGAAAGTCTGGTTGACAGCATGTCACTGCGCGACATCCTCGAAGTTGCCTTTGCCAAGGTTATGGCAAGGCAGAATCCGATGACCGCCATTCCTCTGAGCATCAGTGAAAGTATTCGCTCCATGTGGACTCTGCAGTTCATGCTGACGGACAAAAATCAGGAGCATACTGCCGCTATTGCCGGCAGAACACTTTTCCGCGGTGGCTTTGACATCTTCAGAATCAGAGCAAGATTTGAACCTTACCTAAGACAGTTTGTGGATTTCTGGCAGCCGTTCTATGACGAGAGTTCCGCACAGGCCAGAGATCGGGCCCAGAAGCAGGAACTGTTCGAACAGACCAGAACTCTTGGCAAACGTGACAAGAAGGTCGTTATCAAAGAGGTTTTCGGAGATGATGACGCCAGGGAGAAAAACGATCGTCTAGCAAAAGCTAGAGCCTGGCGTGCGGCCATGCATCTTGATCCGTAACTGTCATGACTGCTGTAGCTTATATATCACTGGGGTCAAACATCGGTCCCGGGGTGAAGACTTTAACGGACGCACTGGTCGCGATTTCCGGTTTAAAGGGAGTAGAACTAGGCGCAACCTCTCCTATGTACCTGACCAAACCTGTCGGGTATCCTGATCAGAGCGACTTCACCAACGCGGTCTGCGCGGTCAGGTGCAGTGTTACACCGCAGGAACTCCTAATCAGGCTGCTTGAGATTGAACAGCAGTTTAAAAGGGTTAGACTTTTTAAGAACGGACCGCGCACTCTTGATCTTGACCTGCTTGCCTTTGGTGATACGGTATGCGATAGTCCGGAACTTACGCTGCCGCATCCGCGCATGCAGGACAGAGCATTTGTGCTGGTCCCGCTGAACGATATCGCTTCGGACTACAAGGTGCCGAAGCTTAACAGGACTGTTTACGAACTTCTGACCGCACTGCCGGATCAGGAACTGCGTAACGTTAAAAAGGTGTAATTATGGCTGCAGATATCTGCCCTATCAGACTGATTGCAGGACTTGGTAATCCTGACGCTCAGTATGCTCACACCAGACATAATATGGGTTATGATTTACTCGTAAAACTCGCCGATAAATACGGCATCGGCCTTAATCAGGAAAGCCGTTTTTTCGGTCTGACCGGGCGAGGCGACATCGAAGGGCACGAAGTCAGACTGGTTTTTCCTACTACCTATATGAATGAAAGCGGCAAATCCGTGGGGGCACTCTGCACCTTCTTCAAAATAAAACCAGAAGAACTTCTGGTACTGCACGATGACCTCGATCTTCAGCCTGGTGTACTGAAGATGAAATTCGGCGGCGGACTTGCCGGTCATAACGGACTGCGCAGCATTAGTGCCTGTCTTGGCAATGCCCAGAACTTCTACAGATTGCGTATCGGCATCGGCAAACCTCCGGCGCACGATGTTATAAACTGGGTTTTAGGGCGTCCGGCCGGTACTGACCGCGAACATATTGAAGAGGCGCAGATGGCTGCGGTTTTAGGAATCGGTACTCTGTTCTCCCGCGGTATGAACAAGGGTACTATGGCAATTAACGGTTTTAAAATTTCATCGGAGCAATAAAAATGGGATTCAATTGTGGCATTGTTGGTCTGCCGAATGTAGGTAAATCCACTTTATTTAACGCCTTAACCAAGGCAGGAATTGCAGCAGAGAACTTTCCTTTCTGCACTATTGAGCCTAATACGGGCATTGTTCCTGTACCTGACCAAAGACTGCAGAAAATTGCCGACATCGTTCATCCGGCCAAGATAGTTCCTGCCGCCATGGAATTCGTCGATATAGCCGGTCTTGTTAAGGGAGCCTCAAAGGGTGAAGGTCTTGGCAATCAGTTCCTGATGAATATTCGCGAGACCGATGCTATCGCGCACGTGGTACGATGCTTTGACGATGAAAACATTATCCACGTCAGCGGCAGGGTTGATCCGGCCTCTGATATTGAAGTAATCAATACCGAACTTGCCCTCTCTGATCTTGATATCTGTGAAAAGGCACTGCAGAGACTGGAAAAACGCGCACGTACGGGTGGTGACAAGGAAGCTCTTGCGCAGGTTATAGCACTGGAAAAATGTAAACCGGCTCTTGAAGAAGGCAGAATGCTGCGTACTGTTGAATTTACTGATGCAGATCGTGAAGCGCTTAAAACCTTCAACTTCCTGACTATCAAACCGGTCATGTATATAGCGAATGTTTCAGAGGATGGTTTTGCAAACAATCCTTACCTTGATAAAGTAAAACAGATAGCACAGGAAGAAGGATCGGTCGTTGTCCCTGTTTCCGCCTCCATAGAAGCAGACCTGGCCTCAATGGAAGAGGCGGACAGAGCCGAGTTTATGGAAAGTCTGGGACTTGAAGAGCCGGGGCTTAACAGAGTTATCCGTGCCGGCTACAAACTGCTTGGTCTGCAGACCTTCTTCACAGCAGGACCTAAAGAAGTTCGGGCATGGACAGTAAAGGTTGGTGCAACTGCGCCGCAGGCTGCCGGAAAGATTCACTCAGACTTCGAGCGTGGCTTCATCCGTGCACAGACCATCGCCTACGACGATTTCATCAAATACAACGGTGAAGCAGGTGCCAAGGAAGCCGGCAAACTCAGAAGCGAAGGCAAGGATTACATTGTCAAAGACGGCGATCTGTTTGAGTTCCTTTTCAACGTCTGATCTCCGAGCTGACTACATTTCATGATCGATTATAAAAAAGCGGTAGCTATGTTCTGAAGGCGTATTGAAACGACCATTTTTTTAAATCCTACAAATAGTTAAAGGTTTGTAGGATTTTCATGTAATCTAAATGGATTGAATAGATGAACCATTTACTACAGATTTTAATTGTGAATAATCCAATAGGTATTTCTGTCCTCTGAAGAAACAATATACATTCCATGTATCTCCATTTTTTATAGGGAAACAGAAGTAATGTTCAACTTTTTCAGAAACCGCTTTATAAAAAGCTAAAAGCGCACTAATCTTTTGCTTATACTCTTCTGATGATATATTCTGTGAAGACGATTCATTTAAACTTTTTACTTCAAAAAGGAAATAGTCATTCTGTTCATTTTTTAAA
>JAGBLM010000082.1 GCA_017635415.1 Succinivibrio sp.
AGGTTACATGAGAGCCTGTTTTTGCTCTTGCCGCACCACCGCCTACAGAGGAGAAGGCCTGGGTGCCGGTCATACCAGAATGGGCCAGATTGAAGGCAGCAGAGGAACTGGTGTCAGCACCCTGATTCAAGGCTACCGCCGCAGCTGAAGTGACCATTGCCGCTGAGTGAGCCTGTGGTGAGGCAGGTTTTTCACCCGGGGTATCGGCAGGGACTGGATCAGAACCTGAACCTTTATAGGCTGTAATGGTGTAGACCACAGTATCATTCTTGCCATCACCGTTATTGTCGGCAAGACTTACAGTTCCGGTACCCTCAGCTGCGGTACCGTAGGTAAAGGTAGATTCTGTTGAGGTCAGATCAATACTGCCTGAGGCCATTTCCTCAATGGTCAGCATCTTATAACCGTCACCTTTGGAGAGGGTCTGCGTTCCACTGAAGGCAACTTTGAGGCGTCAACTTTAGTGATCTGAGAGTCAATTGAGGCATTGGGAAAAGTATTTATGGTAATGGTTTTACCCTAGGTGGCATTGGCAAAGCGTATGGTGGAGAAGTTCCGAACCTTGTCAATTGTGTAAGAGGAAGGAGTCCAGGCAGTATTGTTGTAACCGAAAATGAGTGTGTTTCCCGTAATGGTTGGTGACTCCATTGCCACTTGACCACCGATAACGCCTCCCGTTGAGAGGTCGGTATCGCCGTAGATATAAATTTCGTTACCGTTGACTGTACCTTTTGTTACCGCAAATTCTATGAAACCGCCATAGACATTGGTATTTACCGGTTCCAAGAATCACCGTATTATTAGATGCACTGGCGTTTCCCGTCTGACACGCTGCATAGGCATAACTGCCGTAAACATTGGTGAGCTGAACACTTCCACCGCTTATTACTACCCTATTGTTTTGGGCAGTTGCATTACTGGTTCCTGAAGTATTCCCGCTGAGGGCGTAAGCCATACCTCCAGATATATAGTCTCTATCTTCTCCACTTACAGTTCCGCCTGTAACAGTAACCTCGTTACTGCTTGCGCTTGAGGTTGCTGAAGATTCACCTGTTTTAACATAACTGAATCCGCCATTTACCCAGGTATGAATCTCACCTGCACTGATATTTATCTTATTGCCTGAGGCTGAGCCTGATAAATTCTCGTCATCAGCTGACATGATATAGACAACACCTGCGGCAAGACCGCCGGACGAAGTAGGACTAATAGAGATACTTCCTCCGGTCACATTGATAATGTTCTCATCAGCAGATACCTCTGCAGCATCAAGCGCCCCACCCAAGAAGAAACCGCCAACAAGACCATAACTAGAATTATCTCCAGTCGACCAAGCAGTGCCTGAGGTATTGATTACATTACTGTTTGCAGAGGAACCTGAAGGAACCCCGCCTGCTAGGAAATAACCTTGAAGGTTTACATTGGCAGTGGAGTCTATAGTAAGAGTATTGCCGTTCCCCAGACCTGCAAATTCATGCGGTTCAAGCGCATAATTTCCTGTTATCGGGTTGGATGAAACTTGGTGAGGGGATAGTGCTGCCTGTGCCCCAGAGCAGTAACCTAGAAGCACTGAAGAGACCGCAACGGCAAGACAGGTGTGAGAAAAACTCTTTTTTATCCTAAAACCAGCAGAATCTTCAGTTAATAGAAGTGTACGATGAAGGGAGGGATAATTACTTGTTTATAAAGGCAATTAGTTTTTAACATAATTTGTCTCCTAAGATTTGGCATACTCCTGCGGTCCTTCTTATGGAAAATAATCCGACTCGTCTGTGAATCAGTTTATGTTTTTTTCGTGTTCTCAAAACTAGATGTTTTACAATTACCTTCCTGCTGTGTTCCTATATAATTGCCATACAAAGAGCATGAAGGAATCATTATGGCAAAGAAAAAAATCATCGTCGGCATGAGTACCTTATCTGAGATCAGAGAAAGTAACGCTATTTACATCGATAAAACCAGATTTATTGATCTGCTTGAGAATGATGCCGGCACCAAGGTACCCGTATTTCTGCGTCCAAGACGCTTTGGCAAGAGTCTTACTGCCAGTATGCTGCACAGCTATTATGATATTCATGAAAAAGATCAGTTTGAAAAGAACTTCAAAGGTACCTGGATTTATGATCACAGAACACCTCTTGCCAGTTCCTATTACGTTATCCACTTTGATTTTTCAAATGTCTCGCCAGATCCTGCCTTAGTGAGCGACAGTTTCTTAATCTCTGTTGCCGCCAGCATTTCCAACTTTAGCGATTATTATCCAAAGCAGGGACTTAAAAAAGAAGAACTTGAACCATCTCTTTACAAAAATGCAACTGAACTACTGACTAGATTTCTGTCAAACTTTTCAAGCAATGTAAAAGATGGAGAGTATTTGTATGTCATCATCGATGAATACGATCACTTTGCCAATGAGATTCTGACCAGAGATAAGAATGCCTTTAGAGACATAACTTCCACCGCTGAAGGTCATGCTGGTCTTATCAAGCAGTTTTATGCTCAGCTCAAAGCTTATTATCGCGGTAATCGTCCAGGTGGTATAGACAGATTCTTTATCACTGGAGTGTCTCCAGTCTCCTTAGATTCTGTTACCTCAGGCTTTAATATTGCCACGAATATCAGTTCGCTGTCAGTTTTCAATGAAATGACCGGTTTTACCCATGATGAACTGTCTGA
>JAGBLM010000083.1 GCA_017635415.1 Succinivibrio sp.
ACTTTAAGCGAACATCTACTCCTTCTACAAGTACCGGACGTCTGTATTTTGGACACCAAACCACATGGTACTTGCATGAATATACAACATTACAGTTTGATTTGTATTTCATTACTTAGATATTATATAACTCATAGCAGTATAACAATTAAACACTGCTAATTATATCATAACAGCTATGTGCCTTTCATCCCCATGGCTGAATTCTGGGGCTTTTCGGCACAATTTGGTAATCTCCTTTAAGCGTCACATATACAATACCGGAAGTTGCCCACGCAACTCAATTGCGCACAGAGGCATGACCTTGCTGTGAAGACAAAAAAAAGCCACCGCAGGATCGCCTGCAGTAGCCTTCGTCGAATAATGAAATGCTGTTATTTCTTTGCTTCGTAAGCTAAAAAATCAATAAACTCCTCAAGCTTCTTCTCTGTATCCTGATTACGTCCCGATATAGCCAGCAATACCAATCCCTTATCTCCTCCATAGACCACCGTCTCGAGTTTTGCATCTTCACACTGAGACGCCCAGCCGTCTGCAATGAGATTGGAGCGAACAGGAATACTGCATTTCATCTGCTGAGCCATGACTCTTGCATAGTTTTCCGGATCAATAGCTGAAGCAAACTTCTGCTTGATATAGGTAACACTGACAGCAAGTTTTCCGCTTTCATCAAGGTAACTGAGTGAGTTTTCGACACTTGGATTAGGGATCACCGTAAAACCGTTCGGACACGGCAACCTCGGTGCGGACGGATCAATGAAAAACGACCCGTCAGCATCCATGGCTGAAACTGCTGGCTGAGTTTCACAGTATCCTGTCTGAAGACAACCAAGACAGCCTAACAAGGTAAAACCACAAGCGAAAATTTTAGCTAACTTCATACACAGCACTCAAATAACTATTTGTTATTCAGAGAATTCACAATCTCATCGGAAATGACTTTAACATCACGATTGCCGTCAACAGCCAAATAACGGGTATCAGCCTTAGCAGACAAATCCTTATAGAAGGCAACCAAAGGTTCAGTCTGATCGTGATAAACCTTAAGACGGGCGCGGACAGTCTCTTCCTGATCATCAGGACGAATCACCAGATCTTCACCTGTGACATCATCCTTTCCCTCAACCTTAGGAGGATTATAGACAATGTGATAGGTACGACCAGATGCCAGATGAACACGACGACCGGACATACGTTTGACAATCTTCTCATCAGGAACCTGTAATTCAACAACGGCATCAATGGCAATACCGCGATCAACAAGGGCCTGAGCCTGAGGAATGGTACGAGGGAAACCATCAAAAAGGAAGCCGTTCTTGCAGTCTTCCTTCTGAATACGTTCCTCAACAAGTCCCAAAATAATATCGTCAGAAACCAACTGACCTGCATCCATGACAGCCTTTGCCTTTTTACCAAGATCGGTTCCGGCCTTAATTGCGGCACGAAGCATATCGCCGGTTGAAATCTGAGGAATTGAAAAAGCTTTGGTCAGGATCTGAGCCTGAGTCCCCTTTCCGGCACCCGGTGGTCCGAGAAGAATAATACGCATGTCTAATGCCTCTAAAAGAATAAGAAATAATTAACACAAACAAGTATAACAGATTGTCTGGAAACTTCTTCCAAAACAAGACAGCCGGATGAAACTTTACCTTTCATCCGGCTGTCAGCTACCTCACTTTTAATCAGTAAGCAGCGTGTTCATAATCTTAACGAAGTTGCTTGGATCCTTAAGACCACCTGACTCTGACAGAAGAGCCTGCTCATAAATAAGTTCAGCCCATTTGTCAAAACGGTTTTCATCCTGTTCTTCATAGGCTTTCTTGACAAGCTTATGCTCAGGATTAAGTTCCAGAGTATATTTCTCCTCAGGCAGTTTCTGACCTGCAGCCTCAAGCATTTTCTTCATCTGGTTGGTCATCATCTGGTTGCTGTCAGAAATCACACAGGACGGAGAGTCATACAGACGGCTTGAAATCACAATATCTTTGACCTTATCGCCCAAAGCCTTCTTAAAGCGGTCGATCAGATCCTGATTCTCCTTTGTGGCAGTTTCCTGCTTTTCCTTCTCATCCTTATCAGCAAGATCACCAAGTTTCAGATCAGAAGCGGTTACACAGACAAACTCGTGTTTATCGTACTCATTGATGTTGCCCATCAGCCATTCATCAATACGTTCCCACATCAGGAGAACCTCAATTCCCTTTTTCTTGAAGGTTTCAAGGTAAGGAGAATTCTTTGCCGCCTCATAACTTTCGGCAGTTATGTAATAAATCTTGTCCTGTCCCTTTGGCATACGGCCGATGTAATCATCAAGGCTTACATCCTGAACATCACTGTCATTATGGGTTGAAGCATAACGCAACAGTTTCAGAATTGCATCGCGGTTTTCGTAGTCCTCAACCGGACCTTCCTTCAGAACAGAACCGAACTGAGTCCAGAACTGAGCATACTGCTCTCTGTCCTTGGACAGTTTTTCAAACATGTTAAGACTGCGCTTGGTGAGAGCTTTCTTGAGTTTACGTGTTACTGCGCTGTCCTGAAGCAGTTCACGAGAGACATTGAGCGGCAAGGCGTTGGTATCGACAAGTCCGCCTACAAAGCGCAGATAATTCGGCTGGAAGGCTTCGGCCTTATCCATGATGAACACTCTCTGAACATAGAGTTTAAGACCATGTTCGTGGGTACGGCTGAACAGATCCCAAGGAGCATTCTTTGGGACATAAAGTAAAGAAGTGTATTCAAGATCACCTTCAACCTTATTGTGAGCCCAGGTAATCGGATCCTGATAATCGTGAGTCAGATGCTTGTAGAATTCCTTGTACTCATCATCCTTGATTTCTTTGGCACTGCGGGTCCACAGAGCCTTGGCATCGTTAACCTGAGTAAACTCGTACTTCTTTTCCTGATCCTTTTCCTCTTCACCCTCTTTCTTTGGCTCGTATTTCTCGGTCCAGAGTTCAACAGGAGTTGAAATATGATCTGAATACTTGGTAATAGCCTCACGCAGAGTCCACTCATCCAAGAATTCTTTTTCTGAATCCTTCAGATGGAGAATAACGTCGGTACCACGCTGAGTGCGCTTGATATTTTCGGACTCAAAGGTTCCGTTGCCTGTTGACTCCCAGCGAACACCCTCATCCTCTTTGGCATTGATACTGCGTGACAGCACGGTTACTTTGTCTGCAACAATAAATGAGGAATAAAAGCCAACACCGAACTGACCGATAAGTTGAGAATCCTTAGCCTTGTCACCTGTCAGTTTCTTCATAAATTCTTCAGTACCAGATTCAGCAATAGTGCCAAGATGACTGTTTGCCTCCTCGAGAGTCATGCCCAGACCGTTATCAGAAATGGTCAGAGTCTGAGCATCCTTATCAGCACGGATGCGGATCTTAAAATTCGGATCATCTTTAACAAGATCAGCATTTGTCAAAGATATGAAGTGCAGTTTATCGATTGCATCTGATGCGTTGGAAATAAGTTCACGCAGAAAAACTTCTTTGTTTGAATAAAGAGAGTTGGCCAGCAGGTCAAGTAATTTGGTAACCTGAGTCTGAAAGCCATGAACAGTAGCAGCCATTTTTATAATTTCTCCAAAATAAAAGTGCTAAATAATTTGGCACCGATTGTCTGGAGAAGTAAATGGGGACAGTTCTGTAAAATTTCAATACGGTCTACGGAAATTTATGGAATTTTCCAGAGTATGACCATCTGTGCTGGACAGTTCACCACCTATCGGAATACCGGTAGCAATACGACTGACCTTTAAATTGCGCTTATGGGCCATGGCTGCAATAAACTGAGCTGTAGCCTCCCCCTCAACGGTCTGTCCGACAGCGATAATAACTTCTTTGAGCACAGGATCCTCAAAACAGTGCTGCAAAAGAGGGAACCCCAGTTCCTGAGGACCGATGCCGTCAATCGGCGACAGATGCCCGTGCAGGACAAAATATGTGCCTAAAAAAGACCCAGAATTCTCCAGTGCCTGCACATCACCGGGAGTTTCAACTATACAGAGCAGTCCACTTTGTCTGCGTTTCGTGCCTGAGCACAGTTCGCATTCAGTGTTTTCCACATCCGTATAGTTACGGCAGCGCGGACACAGGGAGACATGTTCGAGGGCATATTTCACCGTCTCGGACATAGCCACACCTTCCTGACGTTTTCGGTCAAGAAGGTAGTAGGCAATGCGAGCTGCACTGACCGGTCCGATTCCCGGCATAATCTGTAGCGCTGAGATCAGTTTCTCTACTAAGGCACTAGATGATGACATGCGTAAACGGTCAGTCTCAGAAAGGCAGTTTCATGCCAGGAGGCAGTTGCATACCGCCTGTTACGGCAGAAAGTTTTTCCTTGGACGATTCTTCAACCCGGCGCTGCGCATCATTGAATGCGGCAGCAATCAGATCTTCGCAGATATCCTTGTCATCCTTGAAAACAGAATCATCAATTGAAACACGACGAACTTCATGACCTCCGGTCATGGTTACCTTGACAAGACCGGCTCCGGCCTCACCGGTAACCTCCATTTTGGCAATTTCATCCTGGGCCTTCTGCAGACGTTCCTGCATCATCTGGGCCTGTTTCATCATATTTCCCATATTAAACATGAGAGTTACTCCAAAAGATCAAATCAATACAAAAAATACATAAAGCAATGGCATTCAACAAGACCGATACAGGCTCTAGTCTTTAATTGAAGCGTTTACTTTATCAAAAATTTCCTGAAGTTTCTTCTTATCGACTTTTTTTACAGGAATAAAAGGCAAAGGCTCGGTTTCAAATTTTTCATCAGAAATACGACGCTCAAGCAGATTCACATCCAGCCAGCGACCGTTCTTAAAACCGGTCTTGTGCATTGTTCCGCAGCAGACAAATCCTAACTTTCTATGCAGTGACTCTGAACGAGGATTGCCTTCGGTGACATTTGAATAAACATTCTGTACGTTCTGTAAACGCAGTATGTCGATAAGTACCTCCATGGCCTTGAAGCCGTAGCCGTGACCACGCTGATTGAGATTGATGTAGGCACGCAGTTCGGCATTCCAGGAAAGAGCCGGCTGATCGAGGTCACGATGAGCAAAGGCAAAACCTATGACCTCATCATCATTTTCGATAACAAGAAACGGATAAGCATGGGAAACTGCCAGAATCTGAACTTCCATCTCAGCTATCGAAGGGACCTCATACTCAAGAGTAATTGGAGTTTCAATATACTGTTTCATGATTTCTATCAATGCACCGGCATCCTGAGCTATTGCAAAACGTATACGTGCCATAAAAATTCCATTCCTTTCCAAAAACGATATTAGTAATTTTGTGTTCAACAAGGACTGAACAACGTTGACTATCCTAGCACGTTTGAACTGTCTGTGCCACGATGAACACCATACTGTCAGGTATTTCTAACCGCACGTCCCAACACAATGATTAGAAATCCACTTGCAAATCTATCATAAATATCTATAATCTATTTTATCAAATTTAATTTTATTAACGTTTTTTTAACAGGGTAATTTTTATGTCAATATACGGAGCAACAGCAAACACACCACTTGGGGAGATCATTGCCAAAAGTGAAGAAGGAGAGGCCAATGGAGCAGTAATTTACCAGACACTGGCACTTCTGGCCCGCGAACAGGGCTATGCCGAAGAAGCACAGATTTTCTCTGAAATCGCCAATATGGAATCTCATCATTCAGGTTTTTATGCGGCAATGAATGCCAAATATCCGCAGGATTTCTGGCAGATTGTCAAAAATATTCAGCAGGCTGAAGAGAATGCTGACAGTCGTATGCCAGAGATAATTGAAAAGGTTAGAGCATTAGGAACCGAAGAAGCCCTTGCTGCAGCAGAAGGAATGGAATTTATCTGCGCTCAGGAGCGTTACCACGGACAGATCCTAAAACAACTCATTGCCCGTCACGAACAAAAGGCACAGAGATCTGAGTTTTGTCAGGATGAAAAGCACAGTCAGCCCCCTGTGGAAGACCGACATGAGAACACCGGCGTCAAGGTTTATGTCTGCAAGGTCTGCGGTTACGAATACGTGGGAAATCTTGATGACGAACCTGATGATTACGTATGTCCTCTGTGTCACAAAGGCAAAGAGGTTTTTGTGGAAAAAGAACAGTAAGCAGTTATCGACCGAGTTTTACACACTGCTTTATTTGACCAAAACAAGAAGATAAAAACTCCCTTCTTTACCACAAGAAAGGAGTTTTTTTTAACAGACTCTAAAGATTAGATATTCTTAGCCGGGATCTTAAGTGATACACGGTTGTCAGGCACAGGCTTAAAGAGCAGGTAGACAAATGCTGCCACAATAATAAATGCCACTACAGAGAACACATTAAATTCGACAACCCCAAGAATTAATCCGCCTATCTGATAAATCACCAGTGCCAGGCAGTAAGCATAGACGAGCATGTAGGTAGCGGCAAAGCCAAACCATTTGCCTGAGGCAAACTGACGTCTCATCGCCCCTAACGCCGCAACACAAGGAGTTGACCACAGATTGAATGCCAGATAGGCAAAGGCAGCAACTGCCAGAGGGAATACTCCGTGCAAAGCGTCAACCATTGGTGTGGAAACTTCGGCTATAGACTCCATTGAATCGCCTACGGTCTCAACGTCCTCATCGCTCAGATTGAGTAGAGTTGCGAGGGTACCAACCACGTTCTCTTTGGCAAGAAGACCGGTGATAACGGCTACTGAAGCCTGCCAGGAGGCAAATCCCAGAGGAGCGAAAATAAAGGCAATAGCAGAACCAATGGCCGCCAGCATAGAAGAGTCGGTCTCCACCATGCCAAAGCCCTCTTCACCGAAGCCGAAATTAGCCAGGAACCAGATCACGACAACTGTGGCAAAAATGATGGTTCCGGCTTTAACAACGAACGCTCTGCAACGCTCATAGGTCGTCAGAATAACATTTCTGACACTAGGGGTGTGATAGTCCGGCAGTTCCATTACGAAAGGAGAAACTTCTTCGTTAAAGGCATGACTCTTTTTCAGAATTAAACCAGTTGCGGCAATAGAAAAAATAGCCAGGAAATAAACCAGCGGAGCAACAATTGCAGCCTGATCACGGAAGAATGCGGCAAAGATCATAACCATAATCGGCAGTTTTGCCGAGCAAGGCATGAAACTTGAGGTAATCAGGGTTATTCTCTGCTCATTGATGTTGTCAATGCTCTTAGTGGACATCAGAGCAGGAACAGCACAACCGGTAGCAACCAGAATTGGGAAGACACTGCGTCCTGACAGACCGAAATGACGGAAAATTCTGTCGAGCATAAAAGCAACGCGGGTCATGTAACCGCACTGTTCAACAATTGACAGCAGTAAGAACAGAACAATCATCTGAGGCAGGAAGCCTAAAACAGCACCTACACCGCCTACGACACCGTCTATTACCAGAGAACTCAGCCATTCCGGAGCCTCTGCCTGCTCAAGCAGGTATTCAGCGCCCTCTGTGCACCATTCGCCGAAGATTACATCATTGGCATAATCGGTTGCCATGGTGCCGATAGTCACTACAGAAATATAGTAAATGAAGAAAATTACAGCAAAAAAGATTGGTAACCCCAGCCACGGATTGGTAACCACGTTGTCAATCTTTTTGCTAATCTCGGCAATTCTATTGGTTTCATTCTTACGGCACTGCAGCAGAATTTCATCGATAAACTTGTAGCGTACCATCGGAAAGAAGGATTCTGCGTCAGTATCAAATTCTGCCTGAATTTCCGCGCAACCGCGGGAAACCTCAACCAGCAGAGATTCAGCTGACTCATATTTCTTCAGATAGAGTTTATCGCCCTGCAGTAGAGATTTGGCGACAAAGTAACGGGCTGCCGCATTATTCAGATCAAGGTGGGAGCTGATATTGCTGATGATATCCTGAGCCTTTTTAGGCAGCATTTTGTTCAGGGCAGATGTTGCAGGTTTGGCACGCTCGATAGCAGACTTAAGTTCAGACAGACCTTCACCACTGATACCGGAAACAGGAATAACCTCCACCCCCAGAAGTTCGGACATTTTCCTGATATCAATGTCAGTCCTATTTTTCTTAAGGAGATCGGTCATATTCAGGGCAATAACCATCGGTCTGCCCATCGGAGCAACTTCAAGAGTAAGAGATAATGAACGATCAAGATGAGTTGCATCAACCACATTTAAGACAACATCATATTCATCAGACATCAGAAAATCACGACTGACGATTTCTTCTGCTGAATATGGAGATAATGAATATAAACCTGGAAGATCGACAATATCCCAGTCCCTATCGCTCAACTTTCCTATAACCTGATCAACGGTAACACCCGGCCAGTTGCCTACATACTGGTTGGAACCGGTTAGCATATTAAATAAAGTTGTTTTACCACAGTTCTGGTTTCCGACCAGAGCGATTGTTTTATTAGACATTATCTGATCTCCACAAATTCTGCATCGCTCTTTCTGATAGTAAGAGAATAACCACGTACGTTAAACTCCATCGGATCTCCAAATGGAGCGATTCTAACCAGTTTAATCTTTGTTTTTGGGGTGATCCCCATGTCAAGAAGTCTGCGGCGTAAGGACGATCCTTCCCCATGTACGGAAACAACTTCTGCGGTTGCACCAATTTTAAGATTCTCAAGTGTATTCATTTTTCGACGATAACTTTGTGGAAGAAATACATGGCTAACTCTTATTAGCCTTAACTAACGACAGTTAGTATATGACAACATTTTTTACGGTGCAAGAAATTTTCTCATTTCCAAAACAAAAGATATCTCACAGTCTGTGACCAAACTCAGAATTCAAAAAATATTATTGAAATTATTAACCTTGATTTTTAAAAAATGAAATCAACGTCATGTTTTATCGTCTGTCAGAATTGAGTCATTTCAGAGCAGAGACCACATCCGGACTGCGAAAGAATTATCCGCTTGCATAGGAGATTAGCACTGAAAATAAAATAAGGAGAAAACAAAAGGACTGCAGAGCTCTACTGCAGTCAAACTCAAGGAATTTATTGCTTCTTTCCGAGTTTTTTCCGATATTCAGCTGGAGTACAACCGAATTTCTTCTTAAAACTTCTGAAAAAATAGCCTATGTTGGGGTAACCGTTACTGCTGCAGACCTGAACTACCGGTTTATCAGTCATCACTAGGTCCTCTGCTGCTTTTTCAAGTCTCATATCAATAAGATAATCAATAAAACTTGAACCAAAGGACCTTTTAAAGAAGCGACAGAAATATTCCTTGGACAGACCCAGTCTGTCCGCAACATCCTCAACACGTAACGTCTCGGTAAAATGTTCGTTGATAATAGAAAGCAGTTCCTTGACTCTGTCATCCTTTTTACTGAAGGATTTAGACTTAGTTTTGGTTTTAGAAACCAGATATCCTCCTTCATACATCAGAGCAATCACTTCAATCAGACGAGCCTTGATTCTAAGACGCATGGACTGATTCTTGGCAGAAGCGTTGCTGACGACGAAGTCAAGAGCACTGTCTATCTCCTCGAAGAAAGGATCTCCTGGGAAGATCGGTGGCGGAAGAGCAATCTGTCCTGAGGCCAGACCGGGCATGACGTCATGCTCGACCCCATCATAATAATTCAGCGATAAGATCTCAGGGTTGAAAACAACGGCACTCTCCTCTGACATTTTAGGAAGAAAGAAGGAGTGCGTTATATTGCCAGGAATGAGAAGGACCGCTCTGTCGGTGATCTTAAACTCCTGCATGTTCTCAACGCATGCAAAATCACCCTTTATAAAACGGACAAATTCAAGTTCCTTATGCCAATGCAGTTTTACCTGATTGTCATAATGCTCCTTTGTCCAGATATAACTGGACAAAGGAAAGAGGTTATTACCTCTTTTAATAACCTCTTTTAACTTTTCTCTTTCAAGACTCAATTTTCTGCCCTGCTATCAGTTTTCAAGAATGGCCTTGCGTGCTTTACGTTCACCTAATGCCTTGATGATGCCTGAGTATTCTTTATCAAGATGGTAGCCTAGCATGGATAAAAAGCCTAAGACCAGAATCAACATAGGCAGCAGAGTACTGGCAAGAAGAATTGCCGTGTTGGCTGAATCAGTCTGCTGCGGAGCATTGGCCACATAACCGCCTAAACTCAAAGTAAAGCCCATCAACACAGGACCCAAACCGGCTGCGACCTTGGTACCGAATGAGGCTCCGGCATAAATATAGCCTTCGTGTCTTTCACCGTCCTTATACTCGCCGTACTCAACGGTATCAGGGATCATGGCAAACAGTGTGGTATAGGTAAAGCCCTGGCCTAAACCGTAGAATACTGCTGTGGCATAAAGGGCTGGCAGACTGTGTGGCATCAGAACTCTGATGACCATGCTGGTTACGAGCAGAACACAGGCAATTAAAAGAGCATTACGTTTACCAATGGACTTAAGCAGGAAAGGTAAGGCAAAGACCATGGATACAAATCTGAAGACATTCATCAGAATACCGAAAGTACCAACCAGTTCAGCATCGCCCAGGAAATACTGGCAGAAGTAGATATTGACGGTATTGAAGGTTACGTCTGAGCAGCAGACAAAAACCATGGCCAGAGTCAGCATAATCCAGTAACGGTTACTGAACAGGCATTTCATCGATTTGGCAAAATCCTGTTTCTCTTTTGGCTGCACCGGGGTCACAATACGCTCATGACACATCATAAAGGTGAAAAAGAACATCACACCGCCTAAAAGACCTATGACCAGGAAAGTCTTTGACCAAGCTGCTGTATCGTTGCCGAAGAATTCAACCATAGGCATAGTAGCTGCTGTTACAAAAGCGTTGCCCACAGTGGCTAGCACCATACGGAAAATAACAATGACAGATCGCTCATAACTGTCCTGCGTCATCATAGTGTTCATCGCACCGTACGGCAGATTGATGGCCGTATAGACTATGGTGATGGCAAAGTTGTAGGAGAAGAACACATAGATAAGTTTTGCCGTTTCCCCCCAGTCAGCAGGTACCGAGAAGAGCAGCACGCAGCCAAGAATAAACGGAATGATCATCCTGATTACCCAGGCACGGGCCTTTCCATACGGAGAAACGGTCTTCTCAATAAGATGCCCCATCAGGATATCGGAAAAACCGTCAAAAAATCTTGAGAAAAGCATTATGGTCGCCACAATGCCTACGTTGATGTTTACATATTCAGTGTAGTAAAACATCAAAAAAGCCTGAGTCGACACATAAAGCATACAGCTTGCACAGTCACCAAAGCCGTAGGCAATCTTTTCCGTAAGACCTATAGGAAGAGGCTTATTCGGATTGTTTTCAAGAAATTTAATAGACATATTTTTCTCCGTGTTTATCTGATTCTGACCACAACGGCGCTGCACGGCTGTACGGTCAGGGTACCTGTAATTAGTTCTGCCTTCTCTGAGGAAATCAGTAATTGAGCATCCTCAGGAAGTTGTATCTTACGTTCGCTGTCGCTGAAGTTTACGAAAATCATAATGTCCATAGCGTCGCTATGGCGGTTATAGCAGACGATCTCCCTATCAGAGGTATCCCCCGCTCTGAAAACGCCGTAGGTAAAGCATTCTACGTATCTAGGATCTTTTCTTAACCTAGTGAGTTTTCTGTAATAGTTGAGTGTCGAATCCGGATCGGCAAGTTCTGCCTTGACGTTTAAAGTCTCATAATCCTGATGGATCTTGAGCCAGGGCTTAGCCTGAGAAAATCCTGCATTTACCGAATTATCCCACAGCATCGGGGTTCTGCCGTGATCGCGGGAGTGCAGATTTAAAACCTTAAGAGCCTCCTCGTCGCCAAGACCGTGTTCCTTGCACTTTCTGTACTCCTCAAAAGCGGAGAGGTCATTGAACTCGTCAATACTATCAAAACGGGTATTGGTCATGCCCAATTCCTGACCTTCATATATAAAAGGAATACCACGTAAAAACATGAATGCTGTAGCCAGTGCTTTGGCACCATGCTTGTTCTGCTGCGAAGGT
Source organism: Succinivibrio sp. (assembly GCA_017635415.1). Taxonomy (GTDB): domain Bacteria; phylum Pseudomonadota; class Gammaproteobacteria; order Enterobacterales; family Succinivibrionaceae; genus Succinivibrio. The sequence continues at coordinate 11,984 of JAGBLM010000083.1, forward strand.
TTTAGATAAAGAGAAATGGCTCGCGGTTCATCATGGTTTTCAATGATTGGTGCCACAAAACCTAAGGTGTTTGCTTTCTCCTGCATAGAAAAATTGCTGTCACGATAAAAAGCAATGTCAACTTCAGGATAGGCGTAATAACCTGGCTCCTTTTCAAAAACCTCACGTGCTGTAAAGTCGAAGATTGAACCAAAACAGCCGTCATCACCAAGATAATCCGGCAGGATACTGTCATTTAAACCGAAGGCCTCACCGACGGTAAAGGCATCATGCCCTAAGAAGGTTCTGTCCCGCAGTTCCTTTAAATACTCCTTAGCCTTGAAGGAAAGCTTTGCGGTCATCTTATTTGCCGCGCACATACCGTCATTATTGTTATCAGGAGGCAATCCCGGGAAACTGGTGTCCTTGACGATATTCATGATGGCATCAATACGGAAACCTGACACGCCCTTATCAAGCCACCAGTTGACCATCTCATAGACCTTTTCCCGCAACTCTTTATTGTTCCAGTTGAAATCAGGCTGTTCCCGGGCAAAATAATGAAGATAATAGAGGTCATCGTACCCCTCTACCTTTTCCCAGACACTTCCCCCGAAATAAGAGCGCAAATTATCAGGTGCCCTGCCATCCTTTCCTTTAACAAAATAAAAGTATGAGGCTTCCTTGCCAAAAGGATCCTTCAATGCCTTCTTAAACATAGCATTTTCTGATGAACAGTGATTTACCACTAGGTCAAGAATGATCTTCAAACCACGCTTGCGAGCCTGCTCCACAAGTTCATCAAAATCATCCATACTGCCGAAGACCGGAGCAATATTCCTGTAGTCAGCAATGTCGTAACCATTGTCTATGAACGGCGAGGCAAAAATAGGAGATAACCACAGAATATCGACACCAAGATCCTTAAGATAATCAAGTTTGCTAATGATCCCACGCAGATCCCCTATGCCATCCCCGTTACTGTCAGCAAAGGATTTTGGATAGATCTGATAGGCTATCTTTCCGTGCCACCAACATTTACGCATATTACACCCCATTAGCCATTACTGACTAAAAGTATAATAATGCCATTGAGGTCAAAAAAGTGTATCAGATTAACACGAACTATACACAGAACTAACTTTTTATATAAAAAGAGCATTTACCATTATCTGATAATAATGAAATATATCAAATCTGTAATTATATATTTTTACTACATCGAGGTGACTTTTATTAACCATAGAGCAGGCAGTCTGTTTTATCAGATTGTCGATTCTGATCACGTTTTCTAATATACAATTTTGACGCTTTTTGTTTCTAGGCATATATTTTAGCCAATCCGATTAACCATGTTTTTAGGTAAAAACAATGCTAGATCTCTCAAAATTCTCTTCCCACAGGGAACTTCGCGGGGCAGGACTTGGTGAAGTGCTGTTCGATGTATTCGAAGACGACAGTAAACTAGGTGGAGCTCCTGCCAACTTCGCCTTTCACTGTTCACAGCTGGGTTTGTCCTGCAGCGTTATCAGCGCGGTGGGCAAAGATGCTCTCGGCGCAAGAGCAAAAAGAGAATTGCAGTCATTCGGTCTTGACACATCATATATTTGTGAACTTGACTATCCGACAGGAAAAGTTGATGTCACCCTGGATAAGGACGGGATTGCTCATTACGCTTTTCTTGACAATACCGCCTATGACAATATTCCCAATACCAATGCATTGACTGAACTGGCACGAAAAACCAATGTGGTGTGTTTTGGCAGTCTTGCGCAGCGCAGTCAGACAAGCAGAAATACCATCCACAACTTCCTTGTCAATATGCCTGAAGATCTCAGACTGCGCGTTTTTGATGTTAATCTCCGCTGTAATTTCTATTCACAGGAAATTATCGAATCAACGCTTGAGTTAAGTGAAGTGTTCAAATGCAACGAAGATGAACTTCCGGTTTTAGCACAACTTTTGAATATCTCAGAAGAACCTGATGCCTTCTACCATGATTTAAGGGAAAAATATGGGATTTGTGGCTTCATCTTCACCAAAGGAGGTGAAGGGAGTGTAGTCTACCTCAACGATGAGAAGTCAGAACTGGTCTCAAAAAAGGTAACTGTTGCTGACACCGTAGGTGCAGGTGATTCATTCACCGCTACGCTTATCACAGCTTTAGTCAGAGGGCTGCCGCTAAAACAGTCCCACGAACTTGCCGTAGACGTTTCTGCCTACATCTGTACCTGTAAGGGGGCTATGGCAAAACTACCTCTGGAGTTGACTTCGAAGATCTGAATATACGCCCTGTAGAACCACCAAAATTACTCTCTCCGCCCCGGCAGACGCGTGCCGGGGAAATCAGCATAAACTGACGCTCAATAGCAAGAAAAATCTCTCAAATTCCGTTCACTCACCGAAGAAAGGTGATATAGTTCTCAAAAATTCAGATTAAGGAATACTAATGCGCAGTCTCAGATTCTTGCTCACAGCTCTGACTATAGCTTCGCTATGTACAACTTCAAGTGCAGATGATTCAATGGACAACATCAAAGACAAACTTCTCGCCTTACAGGGCACTATACAGAGCTTAAATGAAGAACTGGCAGCCCAGAGGGCAAAACTTGGGCAGATGAATGCTGAACTTCAGGGAACCAGCCGTGAATTCAAGGCAGCCAACCAGACTCTGCTTGGAGAAATCAAAGCACTCAGAAGACAGAACCAGTCCGTTTATGATGCTCTCGCTCAGGTCGAATCTGAAAGGAGCGAATCAGGAGTTAAACCTTTGACAAATTACGATGTTCAAACTCCTGACGGGAAAATGATTTTCGGTGGGGATGAATTCGTTTACGTTAAAGAGGCTGATGCCACCATTGCCGCCCGCGTTGACTCCGGTGCCGCAGTTTCCTCCATCAGTGCCAAGAACATCACTCGCTTTGAGAGGGACGGAAAAAGTTGGGTACGCTTCGATATTGAAGCCAATGACCGCATTATCAATGTAGAGGCACCTTTTGTAAGGACCACAAGGGTACAGCAATCCCAGTCTGAAGAACTGAACTACCGCCCGGTGGTGAAACTGAACATTAAAATTGGCGATTACTCGACCAGTTCGGAATTCAACCTTATCGATCGAACCAGAATGCAGTATGCCTTACTTTTGGGTCGCTCACTGCTTACCGATATTGCAGTTATTGATGTTTCCCGCCGCTATATCCAGCCGCGCGCCGACAAGGATGGTCTTGTCATCTTAAAAATTGATGACTACGCTGAGGCAATAAAACAAGGAAAGAATCCAAATGAATCCTATGATGCCAGAATGCTGAATAACGCCGCAGGCCAGACCGCCTACCCGTCCCACGATTACGGCGCCAATCTTGGTACAGATTCCTACAAGGCCTTACCTGCGGTAGCAGATAAACTTAATAAAAATCAGGACAGACTTACGGACACTAAAGTTCCTGCAGACGACAAAAACGCACCTAATAATGGTGGTACCGCTGACCACAAAAGATCAGGCAGTTCAGTTTTAAAGGACACCGAACTGCCGTCTGGCAATGAGTCTGAGGAAGACGATGCTGAAAAGAATGACTCAAAAAACAGTGCCAAAAATCAGTCAGTCAAAAGCAAAAACACCAAATAACTAAAAGGATAAAAGCATGGTATCCCGCGGAGTTTTTTATGTGGTAACAGCCATTCTGTTACTCACCGGTCTTCTTCTTATTGCCTATCAGCACCTGACTTTCGGTGTTCCTTTTGTTCCTGGAGAGCAGAGGGAAGTCTGGTCTGTGGAGGCCAAAATTGAATTTGATCCTCAGGGAAATACTCCGGCTATTGTGAACTTTGCCCTGCCGGCCATTCAGCCTGGCTTTACACAGTTAAAGCAGAGTACCTCATCTTTAGGTTTTGGCATTGATTACATTAAGCGCCACGGACTCAATTATGTCGAATGGACCAAAAGAAATGCTATCGGTGCACAGATTTTATACTACCAAGCTGATTTTCTGGTTGATGCAAGTGCCTATGCCTCATCCATGACCGTTCCTGAAATTGAGGAAAGTGTTGAACCTGAACCATACGCAACTGCCATGAAAGAAGTTGAGAATGCCGCCAGATCCCGCTCTGCCGACGCCAATTCCTTCACCGCACAGGTTATCCGTGAATTAAATCAGGAAAACGAAACCTCTACCCTGCTCACCAAGGAATATAACCGCGCCCGCCTGCTGGTTCACATTCTGGAGATGGCTCAGATCCCTGCCCGTCTTATTCGTGTGCTCGATCTTGAGGATGGCAGACGCAACCGTCAGCTTTCTGAAAAAGTGGTGGTTTTCAACGGTACTTCCTATACCATTTTTGACCCTAAGACCGGAGTTTCAGGACTGGCACCAAACCAGCTCATCTGGACTGACAACGGCTATTCCATGCTCGATGTTACCGGCGGACGCAATGCCAGAGTCAGTTTCTCAACACTGTGCAACAAAATATCTGCAGTTGAAGCTGGGGCTTTAAAAACAAACGTCAAACGAATTGCCGGAGATGAATCCGTCTCCTTCTCTATATCATCACTTCCGATTGAGGAACAGTCTTTATTCAAATCAATTCTGCTATTGCCTATCGGCGTGCTGATTGTAGTCTTTCTCAGAATTATTGTCGGCGTCAAAACTTCTGGAACCTTTATGCCGGTTCTGATTGCAATGGCATTTTTAGAGACTTCGCTTGTAGTCGGTCTGATTGGTTTTGTTGCCATTGTCGGGGCAGGACTGATTGTTCGCTCCTGGCTGTCGCATCTGAATCTTCTGCTGGTGGCAAGAATATCGGCGGTTATCATCACTGTTATCATCATTATCGGTGCCATCTCGGTATTCACCTATAAACTTGGACTCACCGAAGGTCTTAAGGTTACTTTCTTCCCAATGATTATTCTCGCCTGGACTATTGAAAGAATGTCAATTCTCTGGGAAGAGGAAGGCTATAAGGAAGTGCTCAAACAGGGTAGCGGCTCACTGTTCGTCGCCATATCTGCTTATCTTGCTATGAACAGCGTCTTTGTGCAGCACTTTACCTTCAACTTCCTCGGATTGCAGCTTGTGCTCCTGTCCTTGGTTCTGCTCATGGGCAATTACACCGGTTTCCGTCTGACGGAAATGAAGCGTTTTAAACCGCTTGTTGATCAGATAAAAGCCAACCGCAACGGTGATGAAAAAGAGCAGGAGGCCAAAAGACTTTACACAGAACTTAAGGAAGTAAAACACGATCCTCATCAGGCGTATAGGAACTGGAAAAACAAGGTAAATGACCAGTTAAAAGAGGAAAAGGACAATAACAGTCAGGATGGTGAGACCAAATGAGTCTGCTCACTAAACTTATCAGTCTGCCTAAACGTTACGCCAACCCGTTTACCATGGTTCAGGACGGAATCATGGGCATGAACCAGCGCAACGTTAATTATATCGGCAGATACAACCGCCGTGACCTCTTCCCTCTGGTAGATAATAAACTGCTGACCAAGCGCATTGCCATTGAACATAACGTTAATACACCAGTTCTCATCGGTTCTATCAAAAGTCAGCAGGATATTCAGAATATTTTTGACATTATCGGGGCAAACACCGAATTCTGTATAAAACCTGCACACGGTTCAGGAGGTAAAGGCATTCTGGTCATAAAAGACAAAAATGCCGCCACCGGCAATTACGTCAAATCATCGGGACTTGATATTACCAAGCACGAGTTGAACCGCCACGTTACTAACATTCTGGCAGGACTTTTCTCCCTTGGAGGAAAACCTGACTTTGCCCTAATTGAGACCCTGATCCATTTTGATGATGTTTTCTCAGGATTCAGTTATGATGGTGTTCCGGATACCAGAGTCATTGTATTTCAAGGTTTCCCTGTCATGTGCATGATGCGACTTTCCACTTCCGCCTCTGACGGCAAGGCCAATCTACATCAGGGAGCAGTTGGGGTTGGCATCTGTATTAGAACAGGTAAAGCCGTACGTGCCGTACAGTATAATCAGCCGGTTGAATATCACCCTGACACGGACCGCAAACTATCTGAACTACGTGTTCCTCAATGGGATGAGGTACTAAAACTTGCCGCCTCCTGTTATGACATGTCAGGTCTTGGTTATATCGGCACGGATATTGTTCTTGACAGAGATAAAGGACCAATGCTTCTTGAACTCAACGCCCGACCTGGTCTTGCCATACAGATCTGCAATAACGCAGGTCTGCTGCCAAGACTGCGACTTATAGAAGCCCTGCCTAAACGTCAGCGCTTTAGTGTTGAACAGAGAGTTGAGTTCGCCAAAGAGCATTTCGGAGTCTTCAGTCCCGATAAATAAACATTGTATCTGAGACAGTACTTCTGCTGTTACGCTCCCATAAAAAATACAATGAGTTTTTTTGTTAAAAAATGTGAGATAATTCACAACAACAATAACACTATTGACTGGATAGGGACTGGCGTATGCTCAGTTATGCCGACAATAATCCTGGTCTAATGATTACTCACTATATACAAAAGGCTACAAAATGAACAAGTTATTAAAGCGTAATACTGTCAATCATCTGTTTACGACTAAAAGATCACCACTGACGCTGGCTTTATCCGTAGTCTTGTCCCTACCTTATCAGCATGCCGGTGCCACCATTTACGAACAGACAACAGTAGATGGAGATTTCACAGAACTCCATAATGGAGACTATCTGGTAGACAAGAATGGAACTTCTGATGTTTCTCAGGGAAATCTGACAGTTACACAGACTGGCAGAGTTTTAGCAGGCAATGGTGAGAACATTAAACTGTCAGGAGGCTACAGTTCTTCAGGCTCAGTTACGAACAGCACTTTAACTTTTAGTGGAAAAATTTCTTCCTCAACAGGAAACCTGCAATAAGTTGAAATATCAGGAGGAAACAGTGAGTCTGCCAACGCCAACGGCAATCAGGTTAATATAAACGGTACCATTTTGAGAGCTAATAGTGTAACTATTTTTGGTGGTAAAGCCTCACTTACAGAACCAAACACTAAAGCCTGCAACAATACTGTCACAGTCAACGGCACATTTTAAAATGTTCCTGATGTTCACTTCGTTGGAGGAACGGTAGGAGAGAGTAATGCAGATAATAACAGTGTCACCATCAAAGGCTTAAACACTGGTAACGGTGAGTTGTACGGAGGTTATGTTGAATATAGCGATGGCTCAGCCAATAACAATAAGGTTGTCCTTGAAAACGTCACCGTTGGTGGCAGTCTTTCCGGAGGCAATGTTGCAGGAATAGGATCAGCCAATAATAATTCCTTAATCTTAAAAGGAGTAAACAAAGAAACTATTGGAAATATGTTTGGCGGTACAGTATACGAAGGTACTGCCGACGGTAATACAGTGACCATTGAGGATAGTACCATTAACAGTCAACTCTTTGGTGGTGCTGTAATCAGTGATGGCACCGCCAATAACAATACTGTAGTCCTCAAGTCAGGCACCTTTGCTAACGATATTGTTGGCGGTTTTGTTCTTGGCGATGGTACTGCCAGCAATAATACTGTAATACTTCAGGGCGGAACTGTTAAGGCTGCGGTGAAGGGCGGTGTTGCCACAACTGCCATCAATAATAAATTCCATATCTATGGCACTGCAGATCTGTCCGCGGCAAAACTATATGGAAATGACTCCGGAACAGACATTACCGGTAATACAATCTATTTTGGTACTGAGGATCAGAAAACAGCCTGGACACCTGTCACCTATTCTATTGCCGAGGTTCACAACTTCGAGAAGACCGTTTTTAATGCCGCAAAGTGGGGACAGACCATTACCGTTAACACTTTAGATAACCACTCGGGATAGGTCATAAAATTGATGCCAGTAAGGTAAACTTCAGTGTTGAAGATCTGTCAAGTCTGACCGCGGGGGCGCATTATGATATGTTAAAGGTCAAGTCTTTTGCCCATGACAGTTCCATTGCCCTTACCTCCACGGCTTCAACCTTTACTGTAGGATCAACTTTACAGGCAAACGGTACCGTTTCTGTCAGTGATTCAGACGGTGACAGCAAAGATGACACAGTAACCTATACCATCGATCCGACAAAATATGGTAGCGCCTTAAGTGCACAGATGCAGACCCATGCTGTGACCATGGTAGCCTCAGCGGCTACTACTGCCCTCAACAAGATGTCAGAGACCTCCGAGGTAGCCCTGATGAACCTATCAGCATCAGGCAATGCTGACACTCAGCTGTTCTGTGCTGTAGGTGGCGGCTTCTCCAGGGTAGAAACCGGATCTCACGTCTCATTAAGATCGGTAAATCTATCCTTTGGTGTCGGCAACAATCATAAGATCGATTATGGACGACTGTCATGGGGTGTGGCCTTTGAGACTGGATATTCCGTTTTTCACAGTCACTATGATGCCGGTGCTGCAGAACCATTTGTCAGCAAGAAAGGTCACCTGAACTTTTATGGCGGTGCCATTTTAGGCAAGTTCGATTTCAATAATCTCTATCATGCCAATGCAACCTTAAGAGCTGGTCATATTTACAGCAAGCAGAACAATGGACTGTACGATAGTTCCAGCAGTCAAAACTACGATGTCAAACTTAACCAGTCATATTTTGGTATTGAATTAGGTGGCGGCAAGATCATCAAAATCGATGATATCAACAGCGTTGGCCTCTATGCCAAATACTATTACCTGCATCAGGACTTGGACAGTTTCTATGCCGGCGGTAATTACACCGTTCATAGCATTAACAGTCATCGACTTAAGATAGCAGGACGCTACCAGTATAATGTTTCCAAAAGAGGTACTCTGTATGCCGGTCTTGGCGGCGAGTATGAGTTTGACGGCAAAGCAGAACTTACTTTGGACTACGGTGTCAAAGCCGACTCCTCCAAAATTGACGGTTTCAGAACCTGTGCAGAAGTTGGCTTTATTCTCAAACCTGATGAGAATATGAAGGGTTTGAGTTTTGATATCGCTGTAAAAGGACGCTACGGATCCAAATACCGTGATATTTTTGCCAATGCCGAGGTTAAATACTACTTCTGACCCTAGTTCTGTATTAAAGTTATCAGCCATTCCGCCACCATCCCCAAATGCACGGAGATGAAGGCGGATGAAGAGAAAAACCTCGTGAGTATCACATTTGTAGGCTTGATCTTTTTCATTTCTTTTCTAAAGTTAAAGTATCAGTGATTAGTAATCTGATAAGTCTTCGTCCCCGATGTCTAAGCACCTCTGTAAATCGGCGGACGACCGGGGACTTCAGGAACGCGCGTGACAGCATCGACAAGCTTCCTGAAAGCGACTCGAGTTACTCGTCGCAATGTCCCCGGTCACTGTTTGCTAAAAGTCCTTAAAATTACATGCCTAAGATCTTGGTAATTTAGTTATTCCTCATAAAAAAACAGAGTTTGATTTCCTTAGCGTTTTTCTGCCTTGCTTTCAAATAGGTTAAGGTAAGGTTCTTTCTGAATACGGAAGTTGAAAATCGAATCATACAAATCACCATAATAAGTTGAGCTGTTCTTTTATCTTCTGAACGAGTTACGGTCTCAACTATTGTGAAACCTGGAAACGGTAGATTATTTGGGTAGAATCTAATTTCTTAAGTTCCTGGGCATGATTTAATAAGGCAAACTTAAACCATGTCTGCTAGAATTAAAAAAAAAGCCAGATTGTTAAGACATCAACAAGATTTAAATCTCCATTTGCTTTAAGTTCATTAATGGAGTTATCAATTGAATGATCTAAAGAAGAAAATCAATTACACAGTTGTCTGTATAAATGAATTTGCCAAAAGATTCAGCATCTCTTCAAAAGCAGCATTTTTGTACTTATACAAATACAGAGGCCTTGAATTTCTCAAGGAACACTATGATATAGAGCATACATTAAGCATTGATGACGCCATTGATGACCTGATAATTGTCTGTAGAAATAACGGAGGCGGGTACTGATGTATTTGTTCCACCGAAGTAATACCGACATAAAAGAAATCAGTCTAATGATGTGCAGACCTTTTAAGGATTTTGGGAAAGGATTCTATTTAACCGAAATAAAAGATCAGGCCCAAAAGATGGCAAAACGCGTTGCTAGGATCTATGGTGGAACGCCGTTAATAAATGTCTATGAACTTACTGATTCTTTTAGAAAACATTCTGACCTGAGAATAAGGGATTTTGGCGATAAAACCTCAAAAGAATGGGCGCTCTTCGTCAAAAATAATCGCGATAGAATGTTTTCCTATCTTCAAAGCCAAGATTGTAACATTGACAATAAATACGATATCGTCATAGGTCCGATAGCTGACGACGATATGACTCTGCTGTTTCGACAGTTTGAGAATGGTATGATTTCATTTGATAACATGTTAGTTAGCATGATTTACAAAAAAACGACCAATCAGTATTCATTTCATACAGAGAAATCAATTGCTCTATTGAGAAAGACAGAGGTTATTGCTTGTGAATAAACAAGAACAGATGATTGAATACACGATTCAGGATCTCATAGAGTTGCTCTGTGACTCACAGAATATCGACTATATAACAGCCATGAATCTTGTGTATAACTCACAACTTTTCGAGAAAATTCAGGATCCGCAAACAGGACTTTATCGGGAAAGTCCTGCGTACGTTTTCAGCTTATTATCAGATGAAATGCTATACGGAAAAATTATTCAGACTGAATTCTGAATAAGTTGAAAAATTATTAGCGAATCAGTCCTGTAGTTATGAAGTTTCTTCAATGCTCGGGTATTTCAAAACAACACCAAGTTCAAACCTTTTGGTACAAAGTTGTTTTTAATATTGAAAAAAAGTTTTTAAGGATCTGCTATGTTGAAACGACTTTGTGTCTCCTTGCTGCTATGCGCAAGTACATTTGTTCTGGCCCATGAAAACGACGATATTTCACACCTGCAGAAACAATGCCAAAACGGTGATGCCGAACACTGTACAGATCTGGCATTTGCCTATGCCAACGGACAGGGCGTCACTCAAGATCTTAACAAGGCTGTGGAACTGTATACAAAGGCCTGTGCAAAAGATCCTTTTGCCTGTGCCAACCTCAGTTATCACTACCGTGAAGGGCGTGGCGTAGACAAATCCCTTGAGAAAGCGCTTTATTACAGTAAAAAAGCCTGTAACGCAGAAGACGGCTGCGGCTGTACTGAACTTGGCTTAACCTACGAGATGAATAAGGACGATGAAGTCTCTCAACGACAGGCAGTTGAAGCTTTTATCAAAGGCTGCCGTTTTGATAACGCGGATGCCTGTTTCCACCTGGCAGAGCATTACCGTAAAGGTATAGGCGTAGCAAAAGATCTTGCCAAAGCAAAAGAAAACTACGAGCAGGCCTGTATGTTCGGAATTGATGAAGCGTGCAGTTTCTCTTCATCAGAAAAAACGGCACCTTAACCGACTGCAGAAAACTAATCCTGATTATCTGCAAAAACCAGTTCAAGTTCCGTAGGTGTCAGTTCACGGTATTCTCCTTCCTCAAGTTCTTTATCAAGTTCAAGACGCCCTATTCTGATCCGCGACAGTTCCGTGACGGTGTTGTTTATACACTCAAAAAGACGCTTAACCTCGTGAAAACGCCCTTCAGTAACCGTTACCAAAGCCTCTTTTGGATCTAAAATCTCCAGAACCGCACTTTTATAACGCTGCTTTTCCTCAGGATGTCTCAATCCTTTGGCAAACGCCTTGACATCGCGCTCACTGAGATCTCTTTCACAGGCAACATGATAGGTCTTGGTCACATTGTACTTAGGAGAGGTAATCTTATGATTGAACTGACCATCATCAGTTACCAGCAGAAGTCCCGTGGTATCAGCATCAAGTCTGCCCACACAATGCAACTCGTCGCGGTGTGGTTCCTCGCCGAACAGATTTAACACAATAGGAAAGTTGTTATCACTGTCCGCGCAGACAAATCCTGAGGGTTTATTCAGCATAAAATAGCGTTTGGCAAACGCATCCTGTGCCACTGACTCATAACCGTCTATTTCAAGGGTATCAGTCAGCAGGATCTTATCTGCAGCCTTAGTTCTAATCTCACCATTCACCAAGACACGACCCTGCTTGATCAGAGCCGTAGCATGTGACCTTGGGACATCAAAACTATGGGATACAGCCTTATCAAGTCTTAATGCATCAGAGGCCATACTTTCTCATGATTAAGGTGGCATTAGTACCGCCAAAGCCGAAACTGTTGCTCATAACAGTATTCAGAACAACATCCCGTCTCGTGTTGGCAACAATATCAACGCCAGCACAATTCTCATCGAGTTTATCGATATTGATGGACGGAGCAATAAAACCATTCTGCATCATCAGAAGACAGAATATAGCCTCATTAACACCAGCAGCCCCCAAAGTATGTCCTGTCATAGATTTGGTTGACGAAATAGGAGGACATTTTTCACCAAAGACCGCTTTGATGGCCTCAATTTCCTTCACATCGCCAAGGACTGTAGAAGTTCCATGGGTATTGATATAGTCTATTCCAAACGGACAGGTCCTCAGAGCCTGTCTCATGCAGCGTTCCGCACCTTCACCTGAAGGTGCAACCATATCGTATCCGTCAGAGGACGCACCAAAGCCGATAATTTCAGCAAGGATATTGGCTCCCCTTGCCTTGGCATGTTCTTCAGATTCAAGCACCAAAATGCCACCACCGGCACCGATAACAAAACCGTCACGATCAGCATCGTATGGTCTTGAAGCTTTTTGCGGAGAATCGTTAAAGTTTTTGGACAGAGCGCCCAGACCATCAAATAAATCGGCAATAGTCCAATCGGCAGATTCAGCACCGCCGGCAAACATCACATCATGTCTGCCAAGAGCGATCTCATCGCAGGCCACCTCGATACAGTGCGCCGAAGTGGAACATGCCGAACTTACGGAAAATGAGGTTCCCCTGATCTTGAAAGAAGTTGAAAGACAGGCTGAAGTTGTAGAACTCATAGCCTTTGGGACAGCATAGGGACCAACACGCTTAATGCCCTTTTCGCGGAGTGTATCCGCAGCCTCAACAATGGCTCTGGTATCTCCGCCACCAGACCCAACTATAAGTCCGGTTCTTTCGTTTGAGATTTCTTTTTCCAAAAGTCCTGCCTGTTCAATAGCCTCTTTCATCGCAATATAGGCATAGGCGGCAGCATCACCCATAAATCTCAGATCACGTCTATCAATATAATCTTTAAAATCGATATTAACCGCACCGGAAATCTGCGAACGCATGTTCTTTTCAGCGAACATCGGATCAGCTGTAATGCCTGACTTACCATTCTTTAAAGACAGAACAACTTCTTTGGCACCGATTCCAATACTAGATACAATACCGAGACCGGTTACGACAACTTTGCGTAAGGTCATTAACTTTTTCTCCGTTTAGTGAAACCTGATTTATTTCATCATGTAATTATAGAGAATTCAACAGTCAAAAAGATAAAAAAAGTCGGCAGATTTCTGCTCTGTCACATAAAACACAGGGCGTACGCATGAATACAGACGCAATAAAAATTTGAGCAAAGGATCAAATCGTACTGAAAGTACTGCTATAAATGTGAACAAAGGATCACCAACTTACTAATTTCCTTGTTAATTTATTGTTTTTCTGATCAGATACTGAAAGTTTGAGTCAAAATTAAGGTAACTTATGAAACTTTCAGTGAAAGAGGCAATAAATTCATTTATGG